>NZ_CP100605.1:300000-375468 GCF_031202265.1 Bradyrhizobium sp. Ash2021
CCGGATCATTGATAACCCGGTCTACGGCGGCGCCTATGCTTATGGTAAGACGGCTGTGACGGCGGGATACACCGCCGAGGGCGTGAACGTGAAGATCCGCCGCAAGAGGCGGAACGAATGGTTGACGTTGAAGCCCAATACCCACGACGGGTATGTGAGCTGGGAGAGGTTCGAGGCGATCCGCGCAATGGTCAGCAGCAACGTTGCCACTGGTCGACATCAGGGCGCGCCCAAGCATGGAGACACGCTGCTGGCCGGTCTGATCCGGTGCAAGCGCTGTGGCCGCAAGCTCACAGTCCGGTACACAGGCATGAAGCACCATATCCCGCGCTACAGCTGCAGCCGCGCCTGGATGGACAATGGCGGCCCTCTCTGCATCGCCTTCGGAGGACTAAGCGTCGATGATGCAATCGAGGAAGCACTGCTTGGCGTCGTCGGTCCAGGTGCTATCGCCGCTGCAACCGCTGCTGCTAAGGAAGCCGAAGAACGACAGGATCGGGTGCGCGATGCTCTCAGTCGCGATCTGGAAGCGGCGCGCTATGCCGCAGACCGGGCCTTCCGGCAATACGATGCCGCCGACCCCGCGAACCGGCTGGTGGCGAGTGAACTTGAAGCGCGCTGGAACAGGGCGCTCGCTCACGCGGCGGAGGTCGAGGGCATGATCGCCATGCATGATGCGGCGACGCCCGCACCCATTGCTGATCCGGCTTCGCTCGGCGTTCTCGCCTCGAACCTCAAAACGGTCTGGGATGCGCCGACGACGGATGCGCGCCTCAAGAAGCGCATTGTACGCACCCTCGTCCATGAGGTCGTGGCCGATATCGACGACGCGGCGTCCGAGATCGTTCTCATCGTCCACTGGGTGGGTGGCGCCCACAGCGAGCTGCGCTTGCCCAAGCGCCGGCGCGGACAGCGCAACAGCTCTTCTGCTGATATTATCCAAGCCGTGCGTCAACTGGTGCTGATCGCCAGCGACGATCTGATTGCCGGCCTCCTCAACCGCAACGGCTTTAAGACGGGCAACGGCAATCGCTGGACCCGCGAGCGCGTCACATCGCTGCGCTCCTATCATCACATCCCGGTGTTCAAGCCAGCCGATGACGGGATCGAATTCTGGCTCAACCTTAGCAGCGCCGCAAAGCTCCTGAAGATCGCGCCCAAGACGCTCCGCCTGGCCGCTCAAGCCGGCGAGATCGAAGCCTTCCGTCCGCTGTCGGACGGCCCGTGGATCTTCGCCCGAGCCTCGCTGATAACAACTGTTGCTCAATCTATCGCCGAGCGAGCGCGACAGAACCCGAGATACCCCACGGGATCGCATCCCAATCAGCAAAGTCTCTTCTCTTCAACGACATAGACAGATGGGTGTTCTGATGCGCGGTTGTAGTAATCTGCATAGAATTTCAGAATTCGGCGCAGATGTGCCTCGCCCAAGACAATGATCTGGTCCAGACACTCGCGCCGGATCGATCCGATCAACCGTTCGGCAAAGCCATTCTGCCACGGTGAAGCTGGTGCGATAGGCTTGTCCCGGATGCCCATGGCTCGCAATCGACGTCTGACAACGGCACCGTAGATCCGATCGCGATCCCGGATCATGTAACCCGGAGCGTCATCCCAGGGGAACGCCTCGGTAATCTGACGAGCAACCCACTCCGCTGTCGGGTTGGTTGTCACGTTGATCCAGACCAAATCTCTACGATCAAGCCGTACAATCACGAAGCCATACAGCAGCTTAAAGCCGATAGTCGGGACCACGAACAAATCCATGGCGGCGATGTCCGGCGCGTGGTTTCGCAGAAAAGTTCGCCATCCCTGGCTTGGTGGCCCGCGTCGCTTGACCATGTACTTGGCGACACTTGACTGCGCTAATTCAAACCCGAGCTTGAGCAGTTCACCATGGATGCGCGGCGCACCCCAAAGCAGGTTCTCCCTGCTCATCTGCCGAATCAGCCTACGCAGCTCTGCATCAATTGGCGGCCGTCCGCCCCGTCTCAGTGATTTCCAACGCCAATAGTGGCAAAAGCCGGCCCGATGCCAACCCACGAGCGTCTCGGGACGGATGATCGTGAGGACCTGGAGGATTGACGGAAACCATCGGTACAGCTGGATAAAGAACCAGCGATCGTTGTTCGTGAACCGGACCCGGCCCTCCACCTTACGGCGCAAAACCATCAACTGATGTCGAAGCGCCGCATTCTCCGCCTCAAGCCGGCTCTTCGACCTGAAAGGCGAGACTAAAATGGCCAGAACGAAAAGCAGCAGCCCGGTCATCCCGCCAGCTTACGCGATTCCGTCACCTCATCAATGCGGATAGAGTTCTCGGTACACACAACCGCTTTCGCCACTGCTCAGTAACCTCGTGCTCGACGAACTCGACCGCGAGCTGGAGTGCCGGGGACACCGCTTCGTTCGTTATGCGGACGACTGTAACATTTATGTTCGCAGCGAACGCGCGGGTCAGCGGGTGATGGAGAGCATCACGCGCTTCATCACACAAAAGTTCAAGCTCAAGGTAAACGAGGCGAAGAGTGCGGTGGCACGACCGCAGGAACGGAAGTTCCTCGGATTCAGCTTCTCGGCTGGTCCGGACATCAAGCGCACGATCGCGCCGAAATCTCTGGGACGGTTCAAGCAGCGAATCCGGGAGACCACGCGAAGGGCCAGGGGCGTCAGCATCAAGACGACAATGGAAGAGTTGGCCACGTATATGCGGGGCTGGCGCGGCTATTTCGGCTTCTGCGAAACGCCCGAGGTGCTGATCGCTCTCACTCGCTGGGTCCGGTTGCGGCTGCGGGCCGCTCTATGGCGTCAGTGGAAAACACCACGGCGTCGCCGAGCGGCACTGGCCGCACTGCGAATCTCGGGGGAACTGCGTAACACGGCCAGTAGTGGCCGTGGCCCTTGGCCTATCGCCCGGAGCAAAGCTCTCTGCTTCGGGCTCTCCAACGCCTACTTCAAATCGCTCGGCCTTCCATCCCTGTTTGGAGCGTGTTAGCGCAACTTCTCGAACCGCCGTATACGGACCCGTACGTACGGTGGTGTGGGAGGGGCGGAGTCGAGAGGCTCCCCCCTATCCCGATCACTGGCACTTTTCGGACCTCGCGCGATGTCCGACCTGAGTCCGCAATGCGCTCCAAAGCGGACATCGGCGAAAGCAACAGGCTTCGAGCCAGTAAAGGTTGAACCGAGGCGGAGGCGGCAGCCCGCCGCGTGGATGACCACCTACCCGCCTGTCAGGTGATCTTCGATGTTGCTGGCGACCTCTTCACACACGGGACGCCAACTCAAGCAGTTCGTTCTTGACGACAGGATCATCGGTCTGCTCGGCAAGTTTCCGATACTTGGCCGCTTCGTCCCGTAGATAGTCAGGCCAATCCATGCTGCACAATACCGATTAGGCGGGCGTCGTTCCAAGCAAGGCGGCGTCCACGCCCGCCAACGCGTCGCTGCTCCTATCGATGGCAGGGTCGTGTCGCACGGTGAGTTCGACGATTTTTAGACCTTATCGACCGCGCCGGTCCAATCTTTAAATCCGCCGACATTATAGACCTTGTCGTAACCCATATCCTTTAGGACCTTCCCGGCGAGCGCAGAACGACCGCCGGAAGCACAATAGAGGATAACGGTCTTTTCCTTATCGAAATTCTTGTCGTGGTATGGAGAGTCCGGGTCGGCGCGAAATTCCAACATTCCGCGTGAGACGTTCACAGCGCCAGCGATCTTGCCGCTTGCACTGACTTCTGGTGCATCGCGCACGTCGACAACCAAGGTGTTTCCCTTTTTAATCATGTCACTGGCCTGATCCGGCGTGATCTTCGGAACCGCCGCGTTAGCAGCTTCCAACATCTGTTTGACGCTTGTTACCATGTGATCCTCCTTTGGTCGGGCACCGACATTTAAGCACGAAACCCGGGATGGTTCTCGCACACAAGTAAGGCCCCGGATCGCTCCGGGGCCCTACAGGGTACGTCCGTCCGCAGACTTTGGTAACTGTGACATTGTCCCAGCAACCGCGCCTGTCAATCCAGCGTCTAGGCGGCGGAACAAGCCGGGTTCGGTCATTGGTCTCTCTTCGATTTCCGCCTTCCCAATGCTTGTCCTTGCGCAACGTTCTGAACACCCGCTCGACGTGGCGGTTGAGTTCGCATCACGCCTATTCGCGCAAACATCGTCGGCCCGTCATGTTCTACAACCAGCATCAGCGCCTGCATTGTAGCCTGCCATTCCTGTAGATCAGATTTCTGGCGCTACTAGGTAGCGTCGTTATGGACATACGAGAATTCCCAATCGGCCATGGGAATGACAATCGGCTTGCGCTGGACGAAAGCCTGTCCCGCGATAACCCCGTAATCCGCGCCTCCAATACAAACGCAGAACTTCGTCTTCCTAGTCTCGTGTTTGAAGATATCCTCATACCAAACAATACCCGCCAGATAGAGGCGGTGGTTCGGCCCAATCATTTTTTGGTAATCTTCGAAAGACATATTTTCCAAGGCGGCAGCGTCTCCGAGGGTATGGTCTTTCGAGTGGATGGGTCTCCCGGCTACTGGTGGTTCGGAGTGAACAACCACCAAATCTCCCTGATCTCTAGCAAGAGGGTATGGCAGCACTTCGAGGATTGCGCTGTAGCGAATGTTGTAAGCGGGGGGTCTGGCCCGTGTTAGTTATAATGAAGGTCGCCCGTGGCAGATAATTGGGATAGGCGTGAACGATGCTTTGTGGCGTGAAGGAAATATAGGCCCGCAATTGCCGTTCAGCGTTCAGGTCAGCGCCTCGAACCAGCGTGTCCGTTGAACGCCAGAGTTTCAAGGTAGCTATTCCGAGAATGACAGTAAAAGTGGCGATTACGCGCTCGGCATCCAGCCAAACGTCCGCCTTACACCACGCGAACGAGGGCCATTCCTTCCAGTCTTTGGGCTGGGCGCACTGACTTTCCTCGCCAGCATGTTTGCCGTCAGATATATTGATGATCGTGGGAGCCGCGCTATTAGCTGGCACCGTTATTTGCTGCTGGCCGTGGCTATCATGATTATCGGCCTGTGCAGCTTCAGCTTTGTGTTCGCTTTCCCTTGGGCGGCTCTCTTCTGAATGCGCTGCTACACACAGCGCAAAAACCAACAATAAAATCCGTAGCATTCCCGGCCCCTAAATCTCCTCCAACACTACCCCCTCAAGTTCCATCGCCGCAAGGCAGAGGCTAGGAAGATCGTCGCGGAAAACGCTATGCCGCCGCCTGATCTTCCTTATCCGCACCGCGCGCCACGATCTTCAGGGCCTCCTCGGGCAACGGCCGCTGCAGCGCCTTCGCCTCATCCCACGGCGCGCGCATCCAGACATCGCGCTCTTTGTCCGTCGTCAAGATCACCGGCATCGCCTTGGGATGGATTGGCTCGACCACCGCATTCGGCGAGGTGGTCAGGAAGCCGTAGACCTGATGCGGCCCTGGCACCGGCTTGGACTTCGTGCCGCGATCACCGCTGAAGGTCGTCCAGATGCCAGCGAAGGCGAACAGCGGTCGGTCATCGTTCAGCCCGACGAGAAATGCTGTCAGTGCATTCGATGCGCAACGTGTCGCCGGTTCAGTTTAAGCAATCCTTGAATAGCTGACAGACGGTCTTCCAACGCGGCAACAGTAACCATTAGATTGTTGCGGCGTGTATCCAGAGTGCTCATGAGTGCCGGATCGGAAGCGTCCTGAGCTATCGCCAATTTTTGGTGACGGCCGGGCCGGTCAGGCGGCGGCGGTTATGGGCTGACGGTCAGCGGGTTTAGCGATGACCTCGATCCCGTTGTTGAATGTCACACCGAGAACGAGTTTTGGCAACTGGTTGTGGCCATCGAGACGACGCCAGCTTTTCTGCGCGGCCTCGAGCAGCTTGAAGACCATCGCGAGCGCCGTCCTGTTGGACAGGCATCCCTTCGATCGGATCGTGCGGTGGCGCACGGTAGCGAAGGTGCTTTCAATGGGATTGGTCGTTCGCAGGTGTTTCCAGTGCTCGGCCGGGAAGTCGTAGAACGCCAGTAGCGTGTCCCGATCCTTGCCCAGGCAGTCGGCCGCCTTCTCGTATTTGGGCGTGTAGCTCGCGATGAAGGCGTCGAACGCCAGCTCGGCGGCGGCCTTGGTTTCGGCCATCCAGATCTCCTGCAACGCGCGTTTGGCCTTCGGCTGCTGGCTCTTCGGCAACTTGGCGAGTACGTTCGCGGTCTTGTGCACCCAGCAGCGCTGCTCGCGCGTTTTCGGCCAGACCTCACCGGCGGCCTTCCAGAACCCGAGCGCGCCATCGGCGATGGTAAGCCGCGGCGGCACGTCGAGCCCGCGCCGCTTCAGATCGAGCAGCAGATCGCGCCAGTCCTGCGCGCTCTCGCGGGCGCCATCGGTGAAGCCGACCAGTTCCTTGCGGCCTTCCGGCGTCGCGCCGATCAGCACCAGGATGCACTGCTTTTCGTCTTCGAGGCGTGCCTGGAGATGGATGCCATCGGCCCAGATGTAGACGTAACGTTTCGCCGACAGATCGCGCCTCTGCCACGCGGTGTGTTCGTCAAGCCAGCCGTCCTTCAGGCGGCCGATGGCGGATGCCGACAATCCGGCAGCATCCTTGCCGAGCAGTGCTGCCAGCGCCTCGGAGAAGTCGCCGGTCGAGATACCCTTCAGGTAAAGGATCGGCAGCAGCGTCTCGATCGATTTAGAGCGGCGCATATAGGGCGGCAGGATCGAGGGCGAGAACCGGATGCGGTCGGGGTCGGTAGCGTCCGCCTCGCGATCGCGCACACGCGGCTGGCGGACGGCGACCGGACCGATACCGGTCATCACCTCGCGCTCCGGCAGGTGACCGTGGCGCACGACCCGCTGGTGGCCGTCTGCGGTCTTCAAATCGGCATGCTTGCCGAGAAAGTCCGCGACCTCGGCCTCGACCGCCTGGGCCAACAGAACACGTGCCCCAGTACGCAAGATTTCCGTGAGTTGATCGTCGACGTTTGCTGGCTGAATCAGCTTGATGATGTTATCGTTGGACACGGCATATCGCTCCTTCGGTGGAGAAGTGGAGGCGTCAAGCACCCCCACGATATGCCGCCTTTCCGATTCCCGCCGTCACCAACTTTCAGCGATAGCTCAGCGTCCTTGGCCCGCGCGCGTTCCTTGTCGATATCGGAAACGGACTTGCGAAGCCCTGCGACCAGCGCGGTGATCTTCTCTGCTTCTTTCGACATGACCCTTGGCGCGGTATGCGCCTGCGCCTCCAAATGATGGTGGTGTTTCATTGCGATCCTCCGGTGCTGCCCCAGTGGATTGGAGAACCTTGGCGTGAAGTTATTACCGACCTCTGAAATCCGCCTCGACGAATTGGATTAAAATTGACGCGGTCATCGCTCCGCCGCCTTCAAGGCCGCCGCAGCGATCTCTTGCGCGGCGTGAAGCTGATCAATGTCGAGGCCGGGGAATTTGCGCTCGACGGCGCTTTCGAAATATCCCATCGTTCGATCTTTTGCTGGCGTGCGTTCCGTCAGCTCGACGATGTACGCGGCGATGTCGGCGGTGTTGTGGGTCATGGGCATTTTCCAATATCGTTTTAGATGGATTTAGTTCTTGTTTGCTCGGTGTGCGGCGAATGAACCTTTCGTTACCTGCGATCTTCTCGGAACGTTAGATTGAACGCCTCGTTTTCTCCAACACTCGCCCTTGGAGGAGCAACCATGCCTAAGTTCATGTTCTTCGGCGCTGCGTTTTTTTTGATCGCGCTTGCGCCAGCGTCTTTGACACTCGCTCGGGACGGATCGTCCGGCAGTGAGCGTGGCTACCAGCGTGTCAGAGGTGACCACCACGGCGGCGGGTTACGTCGTGCCGGGCCGACAATTGTGATAGACGGCGGCGGTGACAGTCCCAGTTCCTACAACGCCTGCGCACAATATCCCGGGTACGATCCCGCTTCGGCGACATATCTCGGACCCGATGGCACACGTTACCCCTGTCAGTAGTTTAACCGCCCGGAAATTCCTACAAGTCGCCGGGCTTGTCGACCCGCTCTAAGGCCGCTGCTAGTTCCGGCGTATTCCAGCACGGCAATCAGCCGATTGATCGTTCGTTCGATCGCGCGCTCCCGGCTGAAGATATTTGCCGATGATCTTGCCACCTTCGCGCAATGCCATGCGAATGAGAATGTTGTCGTGCTCGGTCATTGATCCCGCTTTAACTTCCGCTTTCCCCAATGCGTTTCCTTGCGCGACGTATCGAACACACGCTTAACATTTCGGTGCAAGCCGCGCATGAGCCCGATGCGCGCAAGCATCGTCGGACCTTCTTTTCCTATTCATTGCCTGACGATAACCTGATCAGTCATGGGGTAGCCGTTTTTATTTCGCCCATATTATTGTGATGAAGAAATTGCTCTTTGCCGTTGGCCCATACGATTTTCACACCAGACCAGTCGATAGCCTCGACCGTGCCGAGATCAGTTTCGCTGTCATGCCATGCGACACGCTGGCCGATTTTCAGCTTTTTGGATTGCTCAGAGGTCATAACTCGATACTATGACATGACAGCTATTCAATTCTACTGCGAATATATTGCTCCGATGCCGCCGCCTTGTCTTCCTTGTCCGCGCCCCGCCCAACGATCTTCAGCGCGTCATCCGGCAACGGCCGCTGCAGCGCCTTCGCCTCATCCCAAGGCGCGCGCATCCAAACGTCGCGCTCCTCATCGGTGGTCAGGATCACCGGCAGCGGCTGTTACCCACCTTGGTGAAACTAAGTGTCTCCCTAGTTAACGCGGATGTCCGAAATCGAGGCGGTGAATTAGTCGGAAGATAAGGACTGAACAGCATCGTGAGCCAAGGAGGATTTCCATGACTGATCGCATAAAGATTGTCTGTTCAAACTGCCGCAAGATGTTCAACGACCGGGCGCAACGACTGAAACAGGGCTATCAGACCCAGTGCCCACACTGCATGAGGTTGATTACTTTCGACAGCAGTTCGGAAGACCCAAACATCAGGCGCCCGTTGAAAGCGGCTCGGGATTTCCGGGTTGCGGCGGAGGAGGCGCTGGTACTAGCTCGAATGGCCGCTCAGGAGCCCAAGCGCGACCCCGTGTATTGACCGGCCTAGTCGCTTGCGGTGCCTCGTACGCCTTGCAGCATCGGCGGCAGGTTGCCGACGTAGCGGTTGATCACGCAGAAAAGGGCGCGGATGGCTTCTTGGTTGGTGGTGATGCTGTAGAGGTTGCACATGAATTGCGGCGTTACTGTTGATCCTTCGGAGTGGCTCCGCCCGCCGCGTCGGGGACCGACGGACTAGACTCTTCGGATGGCGTACCTGTTCTTAGCTCCGGCGCCGCCGCGCATTCGCCTGCCCAGAGCTTCGTTCCCTTGACCGTTCCGACGAGCTTGCAACCAACGGGCGCCCTCGGCTTCGCCTGAACGAACGGCTTCGCGCTGACGGTCGGTCGCTTTGCTGGTGTTGCGTCTTGAGCGAGCGCAATCGTAGGAATGAGCAACATAGCGAAGCAAAGCGCTGTCCTCATAACGTGGTTCCACTTCCTCAAAAAGGGCGCGTCCGCAAAAATCAACTTACCAACTTGTTGGCGCGCGCCAGATCCTCCAGTGCGTCGGACAAATCAAGATCGGCTCATCGGCCCAGGCATTGTACCAAATCCCCAGTCTTCGGCGGCATAGAAAAACCAATGGAATAATCCCGATCTTATCAACTTCGCCAACTTCCAAATCGCAATCTTCCGGCGCGAGTTGGATCGGTAGCCACCGCACAGCCCGACACGACATCCTTAGTGTCTGTCCGAAAACATGTTGAATCATCGGAATCATTTGTGATTCAAGGGAGGCGGTCCGAATCTGAAGGAGCGCCGATGTGGACGAAAGAGAACCGCGGTCGTTACGACCGCAGCCGGCTACGCTATCCCAGCGATTTGACCGATGAGGAATGGGCGTTTGTGGAGCCGCTGATTGCGTCAGCCAAGCGAGGCGGCAACAAGCGCACGGTGGATGTGCGTGAAGTGGTCAATGGTCTGATGTATGTGCTGAGCAGCGGTTGCCAATGGCGAGCGATCCCGAAGGATCTGCCGCCGCGCAGCACGGTGCACGGTTATTTTGACTTGTGGACTTGGGACGGCACGCTCGATCGCATCCATCACGCGCTCTATGTACAATGTCGGGAGTTGGCCAACCGAGAACCCAGCCCGAGCGCCGCCATCATCGACAGTCAAAGCGTCAAGAGCGCGGAAAAAGGGGGGCGTGGATTGACCCGCATGGCTACGATGCGGGAAAGAAGATCAAGGGCAAGAAGCGCCACATCCTAGTCGATACCCAGGGCTTATTGCTCCACGCCCTTGTACATTCGGCGGACATCCAGGATCGAGACGGCGGGGTGTTGGTGATGGCCACTCTGTTTGGCCTGCATCCATTCCTGCTGAAGCTCTATGCCGACGGCGGCTACCAGGGGCCGATCTTTCAGTCCGCCGTTCGCAAAATCCTCCGGCAAATCGACGTGGAAATCGTCAAGCGTTCCGATACAGCAAAGGGCTTTGCGGTCTTGCCCAAGCGATGGATCGTCGAGCGCACCATCGCCTGGCTCAATCGCTGCCGCCGCTTGGCCAAGGATTGGGAGTGTCTCAACCGAAAGGCCTTGGCGTTCTTGCGCCTTGCCTCAATCCGCCTCATGCTCAGAAAGCTCTGTCAAAAAACAGCATGATCCCGGACAGACTCTTAGGGCCTAGAGGACGCGTCTAATTAATGCCGCCACCCGCCTATGGAAGCTACCGATCTGTCTGAACGCATCCTGCCGCTCTGATCCCTCAGGAAGCAGTTGCGCGGCTTCCCATAAGCTCGCTAGCAACCGCGTCATGTCTTTCAATTCATCGGCCTCGGGCATTCCAACTGTGCGTCGGCTCAACGTTTAGTCCTCATTGTACGAAGGGATAAATGTGGGTGTGGGGGCCGCGACGGGATAGCGCGGCAAGTAAGGGAAGAGAGTAAGTACAAATGGCATATCTAAGCAGTTGCCGCGCGGAAGTTACTGGCGCAGCAAAAGGTGCTCTTCGTCCTGCACATTGACCCCGACCGCGACGCCGACCGCGCGCGGCGAGCCTTCGAAAGCCACCTATCGCGCGCCAGATGGATGACGGAGCAAGGTTATCGCCATCTGCTGCGAGGCGGCGCCTCGCGCAACTTATGACCATCGGCTCTGCGCAGAGGATACTTTAGCTCAATGTAAATTGAGCCCCGGCCGCGCCCTTGCAACGCATGTACCGTTCCAGCTCATGGATCGGCGTCGACTTCGGGCGGCGCACAATGTCTAGCGCGACCGTTTGATGCGTGTCGCACCCGAGGCACTTCACCTCAAGATACCTATAACCAGCGTTCAGAGCGTCGCCCAGTGCCGGGGACGGTTGGGCCGGACCTTGGAAGCCCAGCATCCACGCGTTCCAGGCTTCGCAGGCAAGCCGATCCGCTTCCTTGCGCGCTTTCGCCGCCCGCTCAGCCGATGCCCGGACCGAGCCGCCGTAGATAGTCTCTCGTGATTTGGTGCCCATGCCGCAATGAAAGCGTAGCGGCGGTGGCCGTGCAAATTATCAATCCGTTGGGGATCGATACGCGGGCGGGCTACTGGGCGTCGTGGGTGTGGATAGTGAGCGCGCACTGTTCGCCCATCTGATCGCCAGCGTCAACGCAGTCTGCATTCGCAGCTGACCAGTTCGGATCGGTGTAGGTCATAAAACTGCACGATTGCGAAGAATTTTAATCATGGCAATGCGGCTGGCCCTGACGTGACGATCCTGCGCGATGAGCGCGTCCGATGGAGAGCGCGCTTAGCTCGTCGGTCCACAGCGACCGCGTCATCTCAGTGATGATATTGCCCTTATCCGGTCTTAGGCTAGTGCTAGCCGCAAGCGCATGACTTGACGCGCGAACGGCACGAACAGTTGCAGAAAGACGTAAACTTGCTCGCGCTCCGGATTTGCTGCCGTTGGGTGACCCGCTTCATTCACCGAAGCGTTCCATCAGCAGCCGTCGTGCCAGAAGCTGCACGTTGTATGCGTCGCAGACGGTTAGGCTCGCACTCGCTTTCGTGAAACGGCGCGTGGTGGTAGTACTGCGAAGCCAACTCGCATAGGCTAAAGCGTCGACAATCGAGACCTTACGGTCCCGGACCAGACCGTAAGTCCATTTCGCCTTGCCGATAGAAGGAATCTGCCGCGAACGCTCGATACGAGTCTTTGGACCCCTAATAGTCCATATAAACGGGTCATTGATATCGATTTTAGCTTTCCGGAGTCGTTGTTTGAGTTCGTTGAGCACGACAGGATTCCACGAGCCATCCTTGAGCCTAGACGGGTTCTCTCGGCTGGCGCGCAGTTCAAGCTGCATCTCTTCGATGGCCGAGTACGCCAGCGTGACCGCATTGGCGATGCGGACGTGAGCAAGCGGTTCTTTCTGCACTCTGAACTCGTGCGGCGAGTAGCGCGGGTGCATATCCATATGATGTGCGCCCGCCGAGCGATAGCTGTAGCGAGCTTGTGGATCGCGTAGGACAGGGAGGCCCTGCTCACAAGTGCGGCAAACCGGCACGCTGCGGTGATCCCGCTTGTTGAGAAGAACGATGGCACATTTTGCTTCGCTCCACTGAGACGAATTTGAATGTCCTCCATCGGGTCGAAGTATCCCATCGCGCTGCCGTGCAAAATGTCGATTGCTGAACATAGGAGAACGACGGCTTGACGAGCACGTTGTTCGGTTGTTGCGCGTATCATGATCTCCATGTCGAAGAATATAGGATGCCCGTCGCTATAGTAGTTCTGAGAGGGCGCATGACCGCGCTCCAACCGGATACGTTCATTTTCGGCATGCAATTCGTCGCGGGTGCCTCGAAAGACACCAGATGCCTTTTCGTACTGCCATGCCGCTGCTGCGGCCTTAAAAGCCGTGCCGGGGTAGTCCCCTGAAAAAATTGCCGAATGATAAAGGAGCATTTACTGGCCCATCATTGCGAATCGGGAGCGCTCACGGTGGCACAATGCAGGGTGATAAACCGAAGGGTGCTGGCGTCTCTCCCGGCTATTCACAAGCTGCCCCGCAAGGACCGGCATCCCCCAGGCTTGCGCCGAGGGTTCAAGCAGCGGCGTAGAGAGTGGCACCTACGCTCGGAAACTGTTCGGGACATTGTAGGGACGCCGCACTTGGCGGAATGAGGCAAGTAGTTGATTTTATGAAATAAAAACTCGTCGTTTGCGGCATTCCCCTCTCCCACAAGGGGAGAGGGAGAGTTCCCATGACTTTAGGCCACCGATACCATAAATTCAGCGGAAGGCTGTCGGGGGGAACGTAGGTAGCGCTCTCTCGCTACTAACTCTTTCTCTTTGGTCCGACCTGCTGAAGCAACGACCTTCGCCGCGAAATTGGAAACGCGGGTTCACTGGAAAGCGGTCGCGTTGTAAGAAAGCGCTGATTTCAGCCCCTTCGTTAAGAGGCGCCTCGCTTTCTGGCGGGGCGTTTGGGATCCATGCCCCATAGCGGTGTACCTTGTTTCTGACGTAGCGCGATCCGACGCCGGAGGCGATCCTCTCCATACCTTTTCCGAAAAATGCTCTCGCACAGCCAGTCGTGGTCGAGCAGTCGTGGATCTTCGCTGAGCATCTTGATGTCGGTCGCACCTTCCAGCAGCTGGTATTGGCCACTACTGTAGCGATAGTGGCGAACCCGCCTCGCGGGAGTGGAAACGGCTGTCCTAGTTCGCGATTGTCAGAACGTCTCGGTAATCTTGCTCAGGCGAGGGGGACGATCCGGGTCAAATCCGCAAACGCGCGCCGTCTGTTCGATCATCCGATAGGCCGGGACGAGCATCGTGATCGGGTCAGTGGCGGGATCGTCTTCCCGGAGCCACGGCAGCGAGCCGTGCGGTCCGCCACACAAATGCAGAGCGATGTTTTGCTCGCGCAGCTCGCGTGCCAGCGCGTCCATCGTGGCAGCCGTTTCATCCATGAGGCGCATCATGATAACCGGCGTCCTCCACGATAACGCGGCGCGCGGACCATGCTGCAGCTCGGCGGCGGAAAGACCCGTCGCCGGCAAGCGGAGGATTTCGGAAAGTTTTAAAGCGATCTCCCGGGCCGATCCCAGCCCCAAGCCCCGCGCGGCCACGAACACGGCGGACGCCTCGGCAAGATCGTCTGATATCCGCGACCAATCCAGCGCAAGGGCGCGGTTCAGGCGCTCGGGCAGTCGCTCAACCGCCGACCTCAGCGCGTCGTCGTCGGCGAGTTCTGCAATAAGCTCGCACCCTGCGGCCATCGAGCCGATCACGGTTTTTGTCGCCGCGACGGAGTGCTCGGCGCCCGCTTCGACCGGGATGACGAACTCCGCTTCTGCCGCGACCGGCGAAGCCGTCGCATTGACGATGGCGATGGTCCGGGCGCCCGCGGCGCGCGCTGATCTCGTCGCCGCGACAAGATCCGGGCTGCGACCGGATTGCGAGATGACGATGAACAGCGCATTGCGAAGTTTTAAGGGCGTACGAAATGCCGTGATGACGGAGGGCGCGCTGGCCGAAACGGGCAGGCGAAGCCGCGTCTCGACAAGGTACCTCAAGAAAACGCCGACATGCCCGGAACTTCCTCGGCCGCACAGCACGCACAGCGGCGCGGAGCCGATTCCAAGTCGCTGGGCAATTTCACGCGTGGCGGCGCGGTTACCAACGATCCGCGCGACGACATCAGCGCCTTCCGCGATCTCGTTCGCCATCGCTGATGTCGTCACGGTTCAACCACTCCACGCCGGCCGCGCGGCGCTGCTCCCTTGAGATGTTGGCGATGGTCGCCCGCGAGATCGGCAAAGACGCGGCGAAGGTTGCCCTCGCATCTTTTCAGAACGGCCTCCGCCTCGGCCGGGTCGACGCCCAACGCCAGCAGGACGGCGGTCTTGATGTCTCCTCCCGCCTGATCAAGTGCACGCGCGGCATGCGAGGGATCGCAGTGCGCGATTTGCGCAACCATGGCTTCCGCGCGCCGCTTCAGCTTGGCATTGCTCGGCTGCATGTTCACCATCATGCCGCGATAGACCCGCCCGAGCCGCAGCATAATGCCCGAGGAGATCAGGTTGAGCACGACCTTCTGCGCCGTGCCCGCTTTCATCCGCGTGGAGCCGGCGATCAGCTCGCGGCCGGTCTCGATCAACACCGGGTACTTGGCCGATGTCAGCAGGACCGTGCGGGGATTGTTGGCGACACCGATCGTCACCGCACCGGAGGCTCCAGCCTGCTGCAGCGCCGCCACCGTGAATGGCGTTGTCCCGCTGGCGGCGACGGCGATCACCACGTCTTGCGGCGTGAGTTTTGCGGTATCGACCTGGCGGACCGCATCGTCGATATCGTCCTCGGCGCCCTCAATGCTGGTGACAAACGCGCTATCGCCGCCGGCGACGATAAAGTGGACCCGCTCGTTGGGCCAGGCGAAGGTCGGCATCAGCTCGGCGCCGTCCTGTACGGCAACCCGGCCCGACGTGCCGGCGCCGACATACACAATGCGGCCGCGATCGCCGAGCGTGGCCCTGGCCGCTTCCGTGGCCGCCGTGATCGCCGGAAGCGCGTGGCCGATCGAGCTGACGGCCGCAAGCTGGCCCTCCCACATCGCTTCCATGGCGGAAGCCAGCGACCATCCGTCAAGACCGGCAAAGCGGGGGTCGACGTCTTCGGTAGCCATGTCCGTGATCCAGTTCCGATGGCCCCGTTATACGCCAAACTTGGGCGCCGGTTCGCGATCGATTTCCCTTTTGGGCAAGACAAACCGCCGCCGCGCGACCAGCAACGCGCCGGCCGCCGCGTCCGCATGAGGACGCTTCAGGCGCGCGCGCAGGTCCGGCGTCAGCCAGGGAGTAATCGCATCCGACAGCCCGCCCACCAGCGAGAGCCGCTCAATTCCCCTCGCCAGGAACAGGTCGAGCAGATCGCCGATGGCATCGGCGGCGCGTTCGACAACGCGGCGCCCGACCGGATCGCCCTGATGGGCGTGCCGCATCACGATGGGCGCCAAAGCGGCATAGTCGCCGGCTCTTGCTTCTTCGGACCAGGCCACCGCCTGATAGGGATCGTGATCAAACGCCTCGAGCACCTCCGAAAGCAACGGCGTCATTTCGCCGCGGCGATCGGCGGCCCGCAGCGCCAGCCGAACCACCTGCAGACCGATGTCGGCGCCGCTGCCTTCGTCCGAGACCGGAAAGCCGTAGCCGGCAAGACGGATTTCGCGGCCGCCGATCAGGCCGACGCCGACCGAGCCGGTGCCGGCGACGACGATGGCCCCGTCCGCGCCGCTGTGGGCGCCGAGACAAGCCGCCATGCCGTCGCTGATGAAGACAATGGACGCAAAGGGATGCGCGATCCTGTTGAGCGCCGGTTCCGCGCCGCGCCGACCCAGACCGGCAACGCCAATTCCGGCGTGCATCCGCGCAAAATCTTCCCGCGCGAGGCCGGCCTGTGCGGCGGCGGCCTCCGTGGCCTCCATGATGGACCGCCAGGCCTTTTCGACGCCGATCCGCGTCGTGGCAGGACCCGAGCTCGCTTCACCGAGCAGCCGGCCATTCTCGTCTTCAATCCGGGCACGGCAGCTGGTTCCGCCCCCGTCAATTCCGAGATATGTGGTACCTTTTGTTCCCATCGAAAGTTAACGCGAGGGCTTCATTCGGGGTCCTCTCAACGCCCAATAAAGAACATATGGGGTCTCCTGTACTGCACTCGTCTCACGAGCACGTGACTCCCACCTCTCGGATGAATGCTGATGGACCACTCCTGGCCTTCCGACCTCACGATCGTCGCGCCGCAGGTCTTTGATGGAACCGCGATGCGCGGGCCGGGGTCAGTCAGCATTTCCAACGGTCGGATTGAAAGCGTCACCTTCGGCGAGGCGGACGCGCGTGCGTCAATCCGGCTTCCGGCAGATGCGATTCTGGCGCCCGGATTCATCGACATTCAGGTGAACGGAGGCGGCGGCGTTCTTCTCAACGACCAGCCAACGGAGGCCGGCGTCCGGCGCACCGTCGAGGCGCACCGCAAGGCGGGGACCACGGGCTGCCTGCCGACACTCATCACCGATCGAAGCGAGGTCATCGAGCAGTTGGCCGCAGTTGCTCAGGCATGCCTTAAGATTCCCGGCGTGCTCGGCTTTCATCTGGAAGGGCCGGCACTCAACCGCTTACGCAAGGGCATTCATTCGGAGTCCGAGATACGCCTGCCCACCGACCGCGATCTCGCCGCCATCAGGCGTTTCGGGAGCTGCGGCAGCTCCGTTGTGACGTTGGCCCCGGAATGCATGCCCGCGTCCATGATCGAGGAATTGCTCGCCGCCGGATTGCGTATCTCGGCCGGCCATAGCGAGGCGACGGCTGCCGAAATGGAGCATGCGGCCAATCTCGGTGTGTCCGGCGTCACCCATCTCTACAATGCCATGTCGCAGCTGAGCGCGCGCGAGCCGGGCTTGGTGGGCGCAGCCCTGCAGGACGACCGGCTATTCGCCGGGATCATCTGCGACGGCATCCACGTGGACGCCACCGGTTTGCGGATTGCCTTCCGCTGCAAGGGACGCGATCGGCTGATGCTGATCACCGATGCCATGCCCCTGGTGGGCACCAGCGACCGGCAATTCATGCTGCATGGCAGGCAGATCACCTTGCGGGAAAATCGCCTGACCGGCCCCGATGGCACGCTCGCCGGCGCTCACCTCACCATGATCGAGGCCGTGCGCAACGCCGTTGCGCTTCTCGAAGTCCCCCTTGTCGACGCTCTCATCATGGCCTCCCGGACGCCGGCCGTATTTCTGGACCTGGGATCCGAGCTTGGACGGATTGCGCCCGGGTACCGCGCTGACCTCGTCGCCTTCAAGGCGAACTTTGAAGTTGTCGGCACATGGATTGCTGGCCAAAGTGTCAGTGCAACAGGCGAGGCGAGCGGGGTTTCGCACCGAGGTTAGATGCGCCACCATCCCATCATCGTGCAGAAATATGGCGGTGCCTGTCTTGAAACACCGGCACGAATCCGCGCGGTGGCGAGCCGTCTCGCCGAGTTGCACGGCCGCGGTTATCGCGTCGTGGCGATCGTCTCCGCCATGGGCAAGACCACCGACCAACTGATCGAGATGGCCTATCAGGTCAGCCCGCATCCCAATCGCCGCGAACTCGACATGTTGTTGACGACGGGTGAGCGCATCAGCATGTCGCTGATGAGCATGGCGCTCTCCGATCTCGGCGTGCCCGCGATCAGCTTCACCGGCAGCCAGGCCGGCGTGATGACCGATCAGTCCCATTCCGCCGCACGCATTCTGGATGTGCGACCGGTTCGCGTGCGCGAGGAACTCGATCGTGGACGCATTGTGGTGCTGGCGGGATTTCAGGGCGTAAATCCGGCGACCAGGGAAATCACCACGCTTGGCCGGGGCGGCAGCGACACCACGGCGGTCGCCATGGCCGCGGCGTTAAAAGCCGAGTGCTGTGAAATCATCAAGGAGGTCGACGGAATTTGCTCGGCCGATCCGCGCATCGTGCCGGATGCAAAACCCTTGCGTCAGCTGGATTTCGCATCGCTATCCGAAATGTGCTTCTGGGGTGCGACGGTCCTGCATTTTCGCAGCGTAGAGCTGGCGCAAAACCAAGACGTGCCTTTGGTTGTGAAAAAATGGGGTGGCGTCGAACACAGTACGCAAGTGATGAAAGAGGTTGCAGGTATGGAAAGCGGAAAGGTTTTGGCCGTCAACTCGATAGCTCGCATTGAGCATGTGGAAATCGATTCCACCGATCTCAATCGGGGCTTTGAGAAATTCGCGCAGCATCTCAAGCAAAACGGCCTGTCCTGGCCCCAGCTCCTTGCCTCGTCCTTCAGCGCCGGAAAAACCAGGATGACCGTGGCTTGCGATTCGGAATGGCTCGACGCTCTGTTGCGCACACTGGAACGCAGCCAGGGTTTGCGCAAGCAGCGCGAGACCTCAAGCTCGGTGAGTCTGACTTGCTTCGGCGGGGTTTCGTCGGACCTGCCATTGCGGGCCTTGCGGGTTCTGCAACGGCACGGGATTGTCGCTGACCAATACGTTCTGTCGCCGCATTCGGTGAGCCTGTTTGTGCCGGTAGAGAGGAGGGAGGCTGCGGTCAGGGCCTTGCATGCGCTGATCCAGTAAGTGCAGGTGCGCGGGAAGCGATGAGGCAGTGATTCCGCTGTACGGTTTGATTCCTCGCGAGATTGGCGCCACTTCACATAGACACCATCAGCGAATCCTAGTATCGAACCCGCTTCGCTGAGGGCAATCCCGCACGAACGGCGTCAAGTACGCTCAATGTGCTGACGATTGTGAAGCCGGAGACTGTCGTCCATTGGCATCGTGCCGGGTTTAGGTCCTACAGGCGCTGGAAGTCACGATCTCGTCTCGGCCGACCGACGGTTCCGGCCGAAATACGACGGCTGATCCGAAAGATGAGCATTGCCAATGCGCTGTAGGGGGCGCCGCGGATCCATGGCGAGTTGCTCAAGCTCGGTATCGAAATCGGCCAGACCAGCGTTGCCGAGTATATGACCAGGCGAAGAGATCCGCCGTCCGACCTTTCCTTCGCAATCACGCCGACGGCATCGCCGCGATGGATCTGTTCGTCGTGCCGACAACCTCATTTCGGTTGCTGTATGGCCTATTGATCATGGGGCTGGACGACGACAGATTTTATGGCTTGGCGTCATGGCGCATCCGACCGCAGAATGGATTGCAAATCAGATCACGGAAACGTGCGGCTGGGACCAAGCTCCCCGCTATCTAACCCAACTTGCGCAGTTGGGGCGAGATTTGGCTATTTTTCAGGATTTTGCATCGCGTGACCTGAATCGGATCAATCGGTTAGACGGTGCGAAGCGGGGATTTCGGCGTGTAGTGCCAACCTTGGGTATTTTCTGGGAGCGGCGAGTCGGATTGATTTGGGCGCATGTACCTGCGCCACACCACGATACGCAAAGACGGCAAGGTTCATCGCTATTGGCGAGTTGTGCGCAGCGTGCGTGTTGGTCGTCGGGTCATTCAGCAAACGGTGGCGCAACTCGGCGAACTCAATGAGCAGGGTCGCGTGCAGGCACGGGCGCTGGCGCACCGACTGATCGGCACTCCCGAGCAAGCGCAACTGTTCGATGATGGCAGCGAGCAATTGACGGTGCCGGTGCGGTTGAAGGGCATCCGCATCGAGCGCCCGCGTCAGTTTGGCGATGTGTATCTGGCGCTCGCGTTGTGGCGCGGAACCGGGCTTGAGGCTCTGTGCGAGCGGCTGCTTCCGATCGGCAAGGAGCGCATCGCGTGGTCGAAGATGGCGACCGTACTGGTCGCCGCGCGGTTTTGCGAGCCATCGAGCGAGTTGCACATTGCGGAAGACTGGTATCGGCGCACGGCGCTTTCAGATCTGCTGCAGCTCGGTGGCGAGGAGGTCAACAAGGATCGGCTCTATCGCGGGCTCGATCATCTGCTCGGCTACAAGACCGAGCTCGAAGCGCATCTGTCGCAGCGCTGCGGAGAGCTGTTTGCGATCCAGAACGAGGTGCTACTCTACGACGTGACGAGCACGTATTTTGAGGGCCAGGCCGCGGCCAATCCGCAGGCGCAACGCGGCTATTCCCGTGATCATCGCCCGGACTGCAAGCAGGTGTGCATCGCGCTGGTCGTGACCTTTGACGGCTTTCCCCTGGGCTACGAAGTATTCGCCGGCAATACCCACGACTCGCGAACCTTGCAGACGATCGTAGCCACCATGGAGGCCCGGCATGGCATGCTGGGGCGGGTCTGGATCACTGATCGTGGCATGGCCAGCGCCGACAATCTGGCGTGGCTGCGCCAGACCGACCGGCGCTACATCATCGGTGCGCCGAAGTCGGAACTGAAGAAGTTCGCCCTCGAACTCGCTCGCTCGGATGGCTGGCGCATGGTCCACGAAGGCGTCGAGGTCAAGCTGACACGCCACTCCGAGACCGGGGAGACCGCGATCCTGTGCCCCTCGGCCGATCGGCGCAGCAAAGAGCGCGCCATGCACGACAAGTTCAGCCGGCGGATCGAAGAAGCGCTCGGGCGCATGGCCGCGCGGCTGGCTCGTTCGAAGAAACGTGTCGATCCGACGACGGTGAACCGGCAGATCGGCCGCATCCTGCAGCAAAACCAGCGATCCGCCGCCCGCTTCGCGATCACGCTGGAGCCGGATGGCTGCCCCGCGGGTTTCCGCCTTGGCGTCGCTTACAACGACTCATTCGACGACTGGGCCGCCCTTTCAGAGGGCGCCTATCTGTTGCGTTCGAACATCTGCGATTGGAGCGATCAGCAGCTCTGGAAGGCCTATATCCAGCTCACGCAGGCCGAAGCCGCTTTTCGTATCCAGAAGGACCAACTCAACCTCCGTCCAATCTGGCACCAGCGCGAAGATCGCGTGCAGGCTCATATCCTCGTCTGCTTTCTTGCCTTCGTGCTGTGGAAGAGCCTGGAGATGTGGCAGAGCCGCGCAGGTCTCGGTAATTCGCCGCGCATCATCCTGGAAGAACTCAAACGCATTCAGTCCCAGGACGTCGTTCTGCCGACCGCAGCGCATGGCCAGATTTGCCTGCGCTGCGTGACCCAGCCGGACCCGGCACAGGCCGCTCTCCTCAATCGTCTCGGAATCGTCCTGCCAAAGCGAATGCGCCTCGCCGAGCCATACTTGCCTGCTCTCGAACACAGCGCCTGATCCTCACCCGCCACAAAATGTAGTGCCAACTTTTTGGCTAAGACATTGATCTGCCTATGGTGGGGGCGCGATTCTGCGCAAGTTGGGCTAATCCGCGATCTGGATGGGGCCTAGACCCGGAAGAGATTGTTGTTTTAGCTAACCACGGAGTGATGAAACTGCGCTCTGCGGTCGCGAGAGCGATGGCGTTGCTGCCGGAAGATCGCGATGCGGCGATAATAGTCCGAAAAGGCGAACTGTCGCAGTCGATCCTCGGTTTCGAGCAGATCAAGCAGCTTGCGGTGCGGTGGGAGTAGGCGGACGCCGGGTGTTCGCTGCGATAGCCGTAGGACTTGCCGATAATTCTCGCGACCCTCTCGCGAGCATCGCCTTTTCCCCGTTCCGGAAAATTTCCGGAACGGGGCGGCTCGTCCCCGTGCTTCAAGCCCGCGCGCTGCCGCTCCTTCGCCTCGGCCTTCATCTTGGGCGTCAGCGCCCGCATGATGGCGACCGCCTCGGAGGGCGTGCGAACTGTTTCGACGGCGCGGCGAGCGCGTACAGGACGGCGGGCGTCAAATCCGAAACGAGTTCGGATTTGGAACCAAACGTCTGATAGACCTGCATGAACTTTTGGGCTGCTGGTGTAGGGCGTCGTCATGTCACCGCTCCCGGCTTCGCCGTCTTGAAGCGCCAGCCGTCATCGACTTGTTCGATGAGGCCGCGCTCCTGCAGCCACGGGATGACGGGTTCGCCGTGCGGACAGCCGGTCGCGTGCGCTAGTCGGTTCATCGCTGCCAGCGTGTCAGCTTCGGAAAGGGCGGCCTTGCCGTACTCTCGCGAGATTTCCGCAGCCCTATCGAACACCGCCTCGAATTCGCGCTCGGGGAGATGGCCGATCAGGGTTTCGATGGACGACAGATCGAAGTCGGGATCAGCCATCTGCACGGCGTAGGCCTCGATTTCTGTTGGGTTCAACTTGGTCATTGTGCCTTCTCCTGTGGTGATGATGCTTGGCCGCCATCGACGATCTCATCAACGAGTGCGCACAAACGTTTACGCCAGCGATAGGCGATTTCATGGCCGGGATCAGCGTCGGGCAAAACGGATGGCCCCGCGTTGATCCGTTTTCCGCGACCCGGTGCCCCCCTTCTTGCGACGGCGTCACCTTGCGCGGCGCTGGGCGCGGTTTATTGCTCGATCAGCCATCTTCTCATCCTCCTGTTTGGCGCTGGCTTGGTGTTGACTGCCGCCTTGCGCTTGGTCGTTGCCAGTTCTCGGGGAAATGATCAGGCGTGTACCGGCAGCGCTCGGCGACCATGGCGGCGGCACGCATGGGCACGCCGCTGGTGACGGGCCAAACCTCGCCGAAGAGATCGGGATCGCCGAGAAGTGGCCGAGTTCGGCGGACCAAACCACTCTCTCGGCAGTCTCGCTTGTGGGGGTGGCCTGTCGTGGCGGCACCGCCCTCGATAGAGGGCGCGGTGTTTGCGGGTAGATCGACGCCAGCACCGCCTTTCATTCGCGACGGCGGACTATCCGCCGTTTTGTCGTGCACCGATTTTAGTGTCACGGCGACGGTTGCCATCGCGTTGTGTTTGCTGGCGTTTCAAGGTCGGCGCGATGGTGCCGGACCGGTCGATTTTAGTCTCACCGATTTTAGTCTCACGCTCGCCGATTTTCGTCTCACGCGGTGGCCGTTCCCGGTGCCGGAACCACGTGGCCCTGCTGATGCCCTCGGCATTCCACGGTGCGCCCAGCGACGGCCTGCCACGCTTGCCGGTGGCCTTCTTCCTCCGCTTCCGTCGCGACGGTGCGGCCTTGGGCGCGGGCTCGCCGGTCGCAGCCCGAGCCATGCGTTCCTTTTCCCGTTTCCATTTTTTGTTCGCCGCGTAGAGCTGCGCCTTGATGGCCATGCGCTCGAGCTTCGGGCAATCGCCCGCGCCGATGCAGGTGATCTCCAGAAGCTCGCGGGTCTTGAGGTCGCGCCCGATGCGGCGCGCAAGATCGTCGGCGTTGCGCCGAGTGCCGCCGCCGATGTCTTGGAGCGTGTTGTCCAAGCTGTCGTCGTCACCGATCTCAGGAAGCAGATTGATGGCGTACCGGCGCATCATGTGCGGCGAAAAGCCGTTAAGCGCTTGCTGGTTGAGCAATTCGAAGATGACATCGCGGCCCCAGTCGTCGTCAGGCAGCGTGGTACCGAAGGTGTGACCGATGAATTTGCCGAGTTGCCGGAGCGTGGCTTTGCCGACATCGAACGACAACGGGCTCCTGTCGGTGCAGGCTTGTGGCTTGCCAAAAGATGTCTGGCGGTGCATTTAGAAGGTCTCCTTCTGGACGCTTTGGTCGGTGGCCGGGGAGGTTTGAGTTTCGTCGGTCGATCCGTAGAGGCGGGCTGATCGGTCGAAGCACACAAAGAAAGCCGCAGTCCTGCCGGGGACTGCGGCTTTGCTCTTTTACGGTGGGCGCGCAGCAGCGCAGCTCCGCCAGGGCGAGACGGCGCGGCACGATGCTGCCTTGTATTTTTTCAGGTGTGGCTTAGGGTTTGGAAAGGTGCGGGCGCGCATTTGGGCCACCGTGAATGGCGTAAATGATCTGGGCCCGCTCACCAGAGGCGGTTGGTGTCGAGCAACACCGCCGCCTCGCGCATTTCAACTCAGCCCTCATCGAATGTCCACCCCTCGACGACGTTGCGACCGCTTGCGCGAATGCGCGGGTCTCGAATGGACCAGGGCGCGTCGTCGGCAATGCCGATCTAATATTGACCATCGTCGCGCTGGACGACGTCAAGATCAGCGACGGTCGGCGGCGACACGGTCTCGCAGAGGCGGTGGTTGGTCCTCGGCGTCGTCATATCTTCGATTTCTGTCCGTCGAGCGGGTTACGCTCTTTTCGGACGCGATAACCCCGTTTCTCTAAGCAATCAGGCCCACAAACCTTTCGGTTTGTTGCGAAGGTGCTGAACGAGTTGCCGCACTCAATGCAAATCTTGGAAATCATGCGGTCGCGACTTAGCGTGACTTCGATATCCTTCCCCTGATGCTTCCGAAATCGGTCAACTTGCTCAACGTATGATCGTCGGGAGTTGTACAGCGGATCGTCGTCCTCATCGGCCTCGGCGGCCTCCGGCCAATCGAACAGGTCCATGTCCGGTGCGGCGTCAGCAAGCTCCGCGCTCATCGGGGCGAGCAGCCGTTCGGCCTGCTCGACGAAGTGTTGTTGCATCTGCTCAATTTCATCACGCGCCTGTTCGATCGCCGCCGTATACGCATCATACGCCCGAGCAACCGCTTCGCGGTAAACGGCGTGCGCCGGTTCATGCACCCGTTCAAAGGCACGGTTGATCGCCTTGCGCTGTGCGTCGAGGGCCGCCATCTCATCGGCGTGCCACTGCTGCACCTCGGACGTCACGCGACGTAGTTCGTCCTCGACCTCGCGGACTGCATCTTGAACGTTGTCGTCAAGATCGGCATCGATATAGCGTTCGATCTCGGCCACCAGAATATCGTGCAGCACGCCGGGATGCAGCGCCTCCAATGCGTCCAGCTCGGTCGCGCCAGCGCCGAAACGAGCCTCAAAATTTGGTGCCCTGAGGTCGGAGGCTTTGATTGGCGTCCGAGGTAATCTGTATTCTATGCACTGCTCTGGCGTGAGGGCCAAAGGTTTGAGCTGGATATCCACAAGCCTCGCGATCGAAAATATTCCTATTTTCATCCGACCCAAATCAGGTCTAGAAACACCGCCGTCTCTTCCCTCAAGAGGGGCGTTGGCCATCGTCACGAACGTTGGGAAGGGATGCGATGGACGCGGCAGCGTCGGGTGCGCAGGCATGATCGCAGAGCGGTTCTTTGAACCGTGAGCGATCAGGGCGCGCCAGACGACGGCGCTGATGCGGACGGCAAAGCCGTGTGGTCCTGGCGTCCAGCATTTTTTTCGTTCGCGAACAACGGACAAAACGCAATAAAGCCAAAGGCTTCCGTGATATCGACTCACATAGAAGAAAGCCCGCCCGAATGAGGCGGGCCCCGATAGGCCCTAGACCGTTCACCCCCGAAAGCAGACGTCGAACGTTGACCTGCGCTCGATGGTTGCAGCCCATTAAAATTGAGCAACGGCTACCGCACCTCGGCGATGGTAGCCGGAAAGGCCGTGCAGCTTTGCAATGGGTGCCGCCGCACGGTTTGAGCCGATGATCAGAAGATCTTAGCCGCGCTCTGCAGCGTGATCCAGACGCCCCATGCCAGCGGGATGCCGACAAAAGCCCAGAACAGTGCGGCCTTCGCGTCGAGTCCGCCAAGCCCGATTTCAAACGAGCCGGAGGGGCCCGACACGCTCGCGCTTGCGGCGGCCGCCTGCATTTTCGCGACTTCCGTCTCGCGCATGTGCCACTTCGGGTTGACCGGCTTGATCAGGTAATTGCAGATCAAACCTGCGATCAACATCGCGCACAGAATATACATCGTGGTGTTGTAGAGCTGGTCGGGCTTGACGCCGGCCGCCAGCTGGAATTCGCGGATATAGTTCACCACGACCGGGCCGATAATGCCCGCCGTCGACCATGCGGTCAGCAGACGGCCGTGGATTGCACCGACGAACTGGGTACCGAACATGTCGGCAAGATACGCCGGAACGGTCGCAAATCCACCGCCATACATCGACAGGATGATGCCGAGGCCGAGGACGAACAGCAGCTTCGAACCCATCGCCGCGAACGTCGGCACGAGCGCATAGAGAACAATACCCAGGATGAAGAAAGTGTAATAGGTGTTCTTGCGGCCGATCTTGTCGGACAAGGACGCCCAGAAGAAGCGGCCGCCGATGTTAAACAGCGACAGCAGACCGGTGAAGCCGGCCGCGATACCTGCGATCGTCGTTTTCTGGGCGGCGGTCAGTTGATCGAAACCGACATCCGGCAATCCGATCAGTTTGCCTGCGAAGATTTCCTGAAGCATCGGCGAAGCCATGCCGATCACGCCAATACCCGCCGAAACGTTCAGGCAGAGCACCCACCAGATCAGCCAGAACTGGGGAGTCTTGTGCGCGTCCTTGAGGTGCACGTTATACTGCGAGATCATCGTGTTGGTCTTGGCCGGCGGCGTCCATCCTTCCGGACACCAACCCGATGGCGGCAAACGATAGCGAAAGGCTCCGATTAACATGAACACGAAATAGATGACGCCCATCGCAACGAAGGTCTCCCAGATGCCGACCGAGGTCGGCGTCTTGAAATAGTTCGTCAGAAGGTTCGCCAGCGGAGCTCCGATCATGGCGCCGCCGCCGAAGCCCATGATGGCCATGCCGGTCGCCATGCCGCGGCGATCGGGAAACCATTTCACCAGCGTCGACACCGGCGAGATGTACCCGATGCCGAGACCGATGCCGCCGATGACGCCCGAGCCCAGCCACAACAGCCAAAGCTGGTGCGCGTAGACGCCGATCGCCCCAAGGAAGAGGCCGCCGCACCAGCACAAGGCGGAGACGAACCCGGCCTTGCGCGGTCCAACCCGCTCCAGCCAGCCGCCCCACACCGCTGCGGCGATGCCGAGTAGTACGAAGAACAGCGTGTACATCCAGCCGAGGCTCGCAACCCTCCAATCACAGGTCGTCGTGAACAATTCCTGTACGAGCGACATGTCGGGACAGGCCTTCGGTGCCGTCAGTCCAAGCGCTCGCGACAGCGGCAGCCAGAACACGCTGAAGCCGTAAGCCATGCCGATGCAGAGATGAACACACAGCGCCGCCGGCGGGACCAGCCAGCGATTGAAGCCCGCTCTCGCAATCGTGCGTTCCTTGTCGAGAATGCCACCTCCGGCGCGAGGTAAGGCTCCAACACTACTGATCGTCGTCATCGAGATTGTTCCACTGTAGATTCCAAGTACCGGGCAGGTCTGCCGCCCACGATCCCCGCATTCAATTCATCGCGACGCGAGCTTGATTGCAGCCAGGCACCTTCTCGAGATGCGCAGAATCGCTAAGCGCATTCGACAGACCCGCAACGGATGTGCCCGTATGTGTGCAGGCTGCGGACGCCTGGTCCTGCGAGTTCGCAGCGGGCGCCGCGAGGCACGACAGAACTCCGCAATTGCTTGCGGAGAAATCGATCGGTACTAAAATTCAATGTGTGTCGATACGATGGCGAATTGCTTTGGGGTCGGGAGGAATGACGCTCCTCTTTCTGATGTCATCGCCCCGAGCGGCGCTGGCTGCAGGATTCCGTCTGCTTTATCCGGAGCCGTTCAAGTCGCAATTGGACACGGTTGGAAGGTTGATGAGAAATCAATGCCGCCGGCGAATGCAAGCAGGGTTGGCTCGTTCGACGATCATGACCGGTCACATGCTCGCCGCCGAACTGATCGCGCGGTTCAAGATGGAATATGTCAAAGCTGTCGATTTGCCTCTGAGAGGCGAAGCATCGGACGGGCTGCAGCTCGCCCGATGCTCCGATACTCATTCAAGCTCGAGAGACCGATACCGGCCGTTTTCGTCAATCGCCGTTCCCCAGATCTTGTGCGACGCCTGGTGTTCGGCACGGCTGAAATTGAGGGAAGTGCCGAGACCCAGATCGAGATTGTGCATATTCTCAAGAACGTCGATCAGGCGTTCAGTATCGAGCTGCGGACCCGTCCGTTTGAGTGCCTGGATCAGGACGTTGGCGGCAATATACCCTTCGAGCGACACATAATCCGGCGCCTCGCCGGGAAAATACTTGGCGAGCGCATTTTTGTATTCGAGGACAGCGCTAGAATAGCCGCCAACCGCAGGTACCACCTGCGTGACGATGACGCCATTAGCGAAGCGCGGCCCAAGCAGCATCAGTTCATCGGCAAGTGCGGTGCTGCCAACGAACGAGACGTTGGTGTAAATCATTGCAGGAAAAAGGTATCGCGTCTTCTCGATGAACTTGGCGGCGGCCCGGTACGTTCCAACCATGACCACGGCTTTGATCGCGCCCTTCTGCGCCTTTAACTGATTGACCGCCTCGTCGACGTCCACCGTATTCCGCTTGTAGTTGAGCCGAAGAATGGAGGCGTCGTTCAGGCCGAGCGAACGAAACGCCTTTGAGACGCCCGTAAATCCGGCATCACCATAGGAATCCTGCTGAGCGAATACGGCGATTTGCCGGGGCTGCAGGCGGCGCAGCTTTATCAAATAGCGGACGGCCGCGTCAGTCTCCTCCGCATAGCCCGCGCGATAGTTGAACACATAGCGATCGGGAGGATCGTTGCGCAGAACATTCGCACCCGTGAACGCGCCGAAGAACAATGCCCGCCGCTCGAGCGTGTAGGGTACCGCGACGGCCGCGGTTGGCGTTCCTACATTTCCTATGAAGCCGAAGACCTGATCCTTCTCGTAGAGCTGCTTCATGGCGTCCACAGTCCGCGTCGGCTCATAACCGTCGTCCGCCGAGATCAGCCGGAGCGCCCGGCCCTCCACGCCGCCGGCGTCGTTGGCTTGATTGAAAGCGGTATCAATCCCGAGTTTCATTTGCCGCCCGAGCTCCTTCGCCGGACCGGAAAACGGTGCCACCATCCCGAACCGGATTTCGGTCGCGGTCACGCCGCGCGCGGTGGAGGCGAGAGCCGCTCGCGGCAGGGAGGCGGCGGGCGCCGTCGCGGCAGCGGCTGGCGCGGGCCCGATCACGCCGATCAGTGATGCCGACTTCCCGGCAAGCGACTGTTCGAGATCGGCAAGCTGGCGCTCCGCCGTTCTGCAATTGGTCCGGCCTGCCGTCAGAGCATTACGGCCATCTGCGACACTACGATCGAACAGCCGCGAAAGATCGTCGCGCTCGGCCTCGTTGGACGCGTTCGCCTTGATCACCGCCTGGAACTTGTCGACGATGAACTGGATCCGGGGGCGCGCGACGTCCGGGCACGCCAGCGCCGAACCAACGATCGGTCCGATGCGGCCCGCCAGGTCGCGCACGAGATTCAAATTGTCGGCAGGCGCGGCGCACGCCGCGGCCGTGAACAGAGCGCCAAGTGCCGCCGCTACCCAAACTAGTCGCGAGCTCCGCACAATACCGACGTTGGACCCGATATCGGGCATCGTTGCTGTGTCCGCATGTGCCATTTCAATCATTGCGATGTCTCGGCGGAACGGGTTTTTTGGCGCCATTGCATGAATTGCTGAAGAAGCTCTTCGGACTGCTCGGGCGTGACGGTTTGGCCGGGGCTTTGCTGTGGCCGCACGGTTTTTATCGACTGCACGGCCGCTGCAAAGGACGCCGCAATGCTCGACTCCTGGGGAGTCTGAATCCACAGGACATAGAACAGCGCCGCGACCGCCGAAACGCCGACCGCCGCGGCCACAAACAACATCTTACGCCCATTCCGATCGCGCCTCGGCGTCGAAGGCTCGTCCATGACCTCAGGCTCGAGCGGCCGACGCAACGATTGGTAGACCGCATTCTCAAGCGCGATGTCGGCTGAAGTGCGCCGCTGAGCGGGGGCGTTGTCTGGTTCGAAGTGCAGTTCGTTAAAAGCGGGCGACCTTGGCATTTCGCGCAATCGGCGGGGTGCATAGTAAAGTGGATCGTGCGGGGTAGTTCGGTCTTGCTCGCTCAAAACGCTCATACGCTACTCCTGTGATGCTCTGCTGTTGTGCATTGCTGTTCTCGGCGCCCTCGAAAAAGTTGAAAGAGGGCGGCGACGGAAATCTTCGAACCGCAACCATCGATCGGAAGAATTTGAATCAAGATGTCGGATGCTGGTCCAACATCGCGGGATGCCATACGCATCTGACCGCGAAAAATTCCAAACTTCACCGCCCCACCGATCCCCGTTGCCTCAATTTCGACATCCACCCGCTTGCCCCAGCGGATGGATATTCCGCGCAAATGCTGCGGAACTTCACTCGGAAGTGATGGAGTTAGCGCGTCATTAGTAAGTTCGAATCGAGGCGGAACGGAGTAAAGATTTTGTCGGCCGACGACGGTATTTCAGACTTTAGGGGATGGCATCGGGCTCCGACATCCCGGGTTCCGCTCCCCACTCGTAATCTGGTGGAGGTGGCGCAGATCGATCCCATATCATCGCCGGAGAAGCCTGGATTTGTCGAACGTAGGGCCTCACCGCCACGTTCAAGGCAATATTCCAAAAGATGTTATCGGATTGCGAATGGGTGCGGCGGCGACGTCCAGCTGCATTCAGCCACCTGATGGTCGAAATGGGTCAAATGCGGCGGTCCAGGCGCAAGACTCGTCAGGTGTGCCTGTCGGAAATCAAATCCGGACATATTCGTGATGCAATCCGCCGATGACCGGGCGGCAAAGAATACGCCCTGCCCTCTTTTCGGTGCGCGATAGGGGCGCATCCTTCTCCAAGGCCAAGTGAGTGCGCGTCTCATTATACAACACGACTACGGAACGCCCGTTGTGTGTACCGAAACCCTAAACCCGGACGTAGTGATGATGAAGTCCGCCCAAGATTGGGCGACAAAGAATGTGTCCAGCGCGATCGACGGCGCGCGAGACCGGTGCATCTTTCTCCAGGGATAGATGCGTGCGGGTCGCATTGTACAACGCGGCTTGATAACACCCACGGGACCGGTTTTCGCGAACTGTTGTACCGGTGGCATCCGTGGTTCGGTCTGGCGGTTTTCGTTCATCAAACAATCGGCAAGTCGGGCGACGAGGTCTTTCGCTGTACGCTGAGCGGCCCCGATGGGGTTCGCTGGCTTGAGGTGCCGGCTTGGATGTTCGATCGGGCGGCTTGTGCGGATGCCTCGGTTGTTGCCATCGTGCCTCATGTCGATTCATCAGCGCTGTCCGTGTTGGCGGGCCTTCTGGCGGGTGTATTGAAGGCGCGCGCCGCATCATCGAATGCCCTGCTTTCCGGCACATGCAGGATCTCTCGCGATCAGAATCGGGGAGAGGCTCATGTCAAGCAAGACAATGGCGCGCCGGCCGCCAGCACAGCGAGGCTGGATGGATCGGCGGCGCAAAGCGCCGCAAATGGACCTGTTCGCAAGCGGCCAGTCCAGCGGCGTCATCGGAGCGCCGGCATGGCTGCAGTTGCCGACGGAGGTGCAACGCACGCTGACCAGGCTGATAGCGCAGCTGATCCTGGAGCATGCGGACAAGAGCAAGTCGGCCGCAATGACGGAGGTCGGTCATGATCTCTGACAAGATCCGCCCCTATCATCTGGAGCGCAAAGCGCTGCTCTATGTGCGGCAGTCATCGGCCCATCAAGTGCTGCACAACCGGGAGAGCAGTGCTCTGCAATACGCCATGCGGGATCGGCTGATGGCGCTTGGCTGGTCTCAGATCGAGGTGATCGACGACGATCTCGGCCGCTCGGCGGCGGGCTCCGTTCAGCGCGCCGGCTTCGAGCGGATGGTCGCGGAGGTGTGTCTCGGTAAGGTAGGCGCCGTCTGCGCGCGCGAAGTCTCCCGCTTTGCCCGCAACAGCCGCGACTGGCAACAACTGATCGAGATGTGCCGCGTGGTCGATACGGTGCTGGTCGATCAGGAGACCGTCTATGCGCCGCGCCACGGCAACGACCGGCTGCTGCTCGGATTGAAGGGCAGCCTGAACGAGTACGAGCTTGACCTGTTGCGCCAGCGTTCGCTCTCGGCGCGCTACGAGAAGGCGCGCCGCGGCGAACTGGTGGTCGCAACGCCGGTCGGCTTCGTGAAGGTCGGCGATCGCTACGAGAAGGATCCGGACCGCCGCGTGCAGGAAGCGATCACCCTGGTCTTCGACAAGGTCATGGAGCTTGGCAGCGCCCGCCAGGCCTTGCTCTGGTTCCACGAGCATGATCTCGATCTGCCGGTGAAGCAGAACAATGGCGATGTGACCTGGCGGCGGCCGAACTACACAACCGTCTACCGGATGATCGAGAACCCCATCTACGGCGGCGCCTATGCTTATGGTAAGACTGCGGTTGCGGTAGGCTATGGAGCCAATGGTACCGGCGTGAAGATCCGCCGCAAAGCGCGCAGCGACTGGCTGGCGCTGATGCCAAATGCCCATGAGGGCTACGTCAGTTGGGAGAAGGCGGAGGCGATCCGGACCATGGTCAGCACCAACGCTCCCACCAACCGTCATCATGGCGCCCCCAAACATGGCGACGCTCTGCTGGCCGGCATAATCCGATGCCGCCGCTGCGGGCGCAAACTGACGCTTCGATATACGGGCACAAAGCATGACATTCTGCGCTACAGTTGCAGCCGCGCATGGATGGACAATGGCGAACCGTTCTGCATCGCCTTTGGCGGCCTGAGCGTCGACGACGCTATCGCGGAGGCGCTGCTCGGCGTTGTGGGCCCCGGCGCCATCACGGCCGCTGTCGCCGCCGAGAAGCAAGCCGGCCAACGGCGCGATCAGGTGCGCGAGGCTCTTCTGCGCGATCTTGAAGCGGCGCGCTATGCAGCCGATCGCGCCTTGCGTCAGTACGACGCTGCTGATCCCGCCAACAGGCTGGTGGCTGGCGAACTGGAAACACGCTGGAACAAGGCGCTGGCGCACGTCGCGCAGGTTGAGGGCAAGATCGCAGTCCATGGCGCGGCCATGCCCACGCCAGTCATCGATCCGGCAGCGCTTACCACGCTCGGGGCGGACCTCAAGACCGTCTGGGCGGCGCCAACGACGGACGCGCGCCTGAAAAAGCGTATCGTACGCACCCTCATCCGGGAGGTGGTCGCCGACATCGATCAGGAGGCCAGCGAGATCGCGCTGATCGTCCACTGGATCGGTGGCGTGCACAGCCAGATGCGCCTGCCAAAGCGACGGCGCGGCCAGCGCAACAGCGCCTCAGCCGATCTGATCACGGCTGTGCGCCAGCTGGTGCTGATCGCCAATGACGATCTCATCGCCGGCATCCTCAACAGGAATGGCCTTGTCACCGGCAACGGCAACCGCTGGACACGGGAGCGCGTCACATCGCTACGCTCGCATCACCGCATTCCGGTGTTCAAACCCGCAGCTGACGGGATCGAGCCGTGGCTCAATCTCAGCAAGGCCGCGCAGCTTCTCAAGATCGCGCCCAAAACCCTGAGACTGGCGGTGGAAGCTGGCGAGATGACTGCCATCCATCCCTTATCCGACGGCCCTTGGATCTTCGCCCGGGTCGATCTCTCGACATCAACCGCGCAGGCAATCACTGAACGCGCGCGTCAGAACCCAAAATACTCCACGGGATCGAATCCGGATCAGCAAAACCTCTTCCCTTCAACCACATAGACAGATGGGTGTTATGATGCAGGATTGTAGTAATCGGCATAGTCTCGCAGAATCCGGCGCAGATGTGCCTCCCGGTGAAGGTCCCACGGGCCTTTTCTTTTCCCCGTTTTCTGTCACCCTCTGTCCTTCAGTGTCTGGTATCGATGGAGACGCGACGTGGCGACTGGTGTTGTTATGTGGTTTAACGCGACGAAGGGCTACGGATTCATCCAGCCCGACAGCGGTGGCAAGGATGTGTTCGTCCACATCTCGGCGGTGGAGAAGGCCGGTTTCAGCAACCTCGCTGAGGGTGCCAAGATCAGTTACGAGGAAGTCCCCAACAAGGGCAAAACGTCGGCTGAAAATCTGAGGCTTGGCTGAGAGCGCCCGGGTTTCATTTCACCACCCGCAATCCGTGCCCGCTTTCCAGCCGGTCCATAGCCGCTGCAAAATCCTGCCGATCAAGTATGGTGATCAATTGCGCGATCGCTTCGTCGGCGTCGATCTTTCCCGGCTCCAGATGCTCAGCGATGATCACGCCGGATTGACGCAGCGCCGTGATGATCAATTCTTGGTCGGTCATTGGCCCCTCTTCAGCTTCCGTTTCCCCCACTTCGTATCCTTGCGCGACGGATTATTAAACACCCGCTCGACGTGCCTATTGCGCACCCTCAGCATGCTGATGCGCGCATGCATGATCGGCCCTCGATTCTCTGCCGCCATAAGCAGCGCTTCAATTGCTGTCTGCGGCACGCGCAGCTACCGGCCGTCTGTGCACATGATCAAGCTGACCGAAACGCGGGAGATCACGCCCTACGTATGGGTTCATCCGGATGATGAGCGATAGGTGCAGTTCATCTCCCGCGGGCAGTCACTGTTTTCAAACCGCAGAAGCCGCTGCGGTCTCGTGTGCTTCAGCAGGCGTTGCGGCCTTAGGCGAACGCTCCGACACCTGAGTTCCCATAGGTAATTGCAGCACGGTCGCTCGCTGCCCCTCACAGAGCAGCGTCACCAGCACGTTGCTTCCATCTGGAAATTCGATCGCATCATGGTGACGATGCGGAACATCCGGCTCTATCGCGCCGAATTTTCCCACCCGGAAATTGATGACTTTCGTCCAAATCCATCGGTTGTCGTATTTGACATCTTCGGCGAACGCCAGTTCGGTCCCGGGAAGCATGCAGACCGCCACAGCGGGCTCACTTTCTGATGCGAAGCCACGCGTCGAAGTCCCGCGGAAGGTCGTGGTGATCAGCGTCTCTCCAACTTTGGCGGGGCGCGTCGCTACAGCGTGCAAACTATAGTCACACATTAGATTTGCTCCTCTTTCGAGATAGCGCACCCACACCCGCGATGGCGCAGGCGTCTATCAGTGTGTCCATTTTTTAGAACCGTAACGCGGCATCATACACCGCGCCACGACGATATGCATTGACGCTTTCACGAAAAATCGTGGAACCAATGGCGGGCGTCCGATCCGACCCGCTGCCGTTCGCGGGCGTTGATAAGTCGGGTGGCGACTCGTTGGCTCTCAGAAAAATCCGGGGCTGAGATCCAGGCCGTAGGTAAGTAAAAGCAGAGTAACCAGCAGACCGGCGCCGTAGAACACGGCGAACTGCTTAACAATATCGACTTCGTTTGAGGCTGTGAGAATTGCGCGCGACAGCGCTCGTGCAACAGCAGTCATTTGCGACCTCCAATGCTCAGCCCAAGGATTGGTCTCGCCAACAGAGATTAAGCCGGCCAACCGAGGCGGCCCTTACTTCTTGTTCGACGGGTCGCGCGCTTCCGAATCGACGGCACGCGCCTCGTATTCGTCAGCAAGAGCTTTTAGCCGGCGCTCAATCTCTTCGTCGCCAGCCGGACCAGCCAGACGGCGGCACGTTTCAGCTTGTTCGCGCAGTTTCGCCATGGGCCTTACGCCGGCGCGTGAAGCCCAGGGCGATGACAGCCATTCTTTGATACGGGAAGCCGTTCTAACTGCCTGGCCTTCTTAATCAGGGCGTCACGCTCTGGTCCGGGCCTCAGCTTTTGGGCTTCTTCTTTCAGGCCTAGAGCTTCTTGCTCCAAGCGCTCTTTGAAAGAATTGATGTGTGTTACGGTGCGGCTCATGTCGCATTCCCCGTATCAGTGGGGCGGGAGCGCAACACTCTCTGTCACCGGTAATGCCCAGGAGGCGGAGCGGTGATGGTGCAAGCATACGCCGCAGGGATCTCAAACGCGAGTTAATTCGCGCGCCCGCTGGTTCACCTGCCTAGGCTCCAGGGCAGCCAAAAAGCCGGGCGCTGGTCGAAATAGGCCAACCGGGATCTCAAAATTGAGGCCACTCCTAATTTGAAACGAGGGCGGAACGAACCTCATCGTTGGAACGTGGTCCACCACTGCACAACGGGTGTTATCCGTTTTGTTGCGCAGTGGTTACTTCCTCATCAATGACGGCCTCCAGCCGTTTCATCTCGCTCGCCAGCAAGGTCCAACTCCGCGAAATACCCATGTGCGCGGTCGCGCGTTGGATGGAAATATCCGCTGCTATTCCGAGGACTTTGTGTTCGTTTGAATAGGTTCTGCATTGGTCTGAGGTGACCATGGCGGCTCCGCTTCTACAGGCGGGAGCGCGATACTCTCTGCCACCGCTGCGAAGGAGTGGCCGGTGATGAGACTATTCCCATCGCCCGCCGGTTTGCTGTCCTGCCGGATATGAAGAAAAGTGAGACGCGTGAGAATTCATGGTCGTTTTACGATCTGGGATTTGGCGACCGTATCGCCTTATTACTCGATTGGTGCAAACGCAGCGGTGATGACACCTTTATCGAGATAGCAATCGAGCTCACCACTAATCCCTCTCGGCGCTTTGATCCGTGGAGTGATGGACAAAAGCTCGTCTCGTTGATGACTGAACTGGAAGAAAGCGCGGAGTATGGCTCTTTGAGGGGCGCTGATAAGCTTCGCGCAGCGATCGAGGACAAGCTTGTCGCCATGTTAGACGGCTACATCTTCCCTGACGACCTCGACAATATATTAGACTCAATAGAGGGGAACGAGCATGCGATCGGCGCTCGCGTCGTAGAAGCCGTCAACGACGCCATGCGCTTTCAGTTTGAACGTGTTCCCGCGTCGAGCACGTAGCGTGTATAAGCCAGCATCTCGACCGCCGGAGGGGTTTGTTCAAGATCGCTGGGCGACAGGCCCCAGCCGGCGCAGAGCTTCACATGCAGGTTCATCTCGATGTCGAGGATGGCCGAGAGGCCGGCCGCCGCTTCGCGCATGTCAGCGAGCTTGGGCGACTTGTAGACGGAGAGCGCGTAGGCGCGGGCAAACTCGGTGAGGAACAGGTAGTCCTGAACGAGGTAGTGACGAAACGCCGCTTCGGCGAGCGAACCGTCTGCCAACCCGTTCGTGAAGGGATGCTCGGTGTAGGCCCGCCACTCGGCGGATGCATCTGCCTTTAGACGCTCGAAGAAACTCATGATCTTTCGCTGGGTTTGCGTCTCAATGAGTGGCTTTGGCTCGCTACCAATAGCACGTCGCAAACCGGATGGACCTTGACCTTGTCCGCTTCAATCGCCCGCGCCGGGATTTGGTGAGAAGTATTGGAGCTTGTCCGGCTTCCCCTCCCACTCCTTAGAGTCGGGCGGGAGCGCCTTTTTGATCGTAATATTCGGCCAGATCTTCGCGTATTCCGCATTCAGCGACAGCCATTTCTCAAGCCCCGGCTCGGTGTCAGGCTTGATCGCGTCGACCGGGCATTCCGGCACGCAGACCCCGCAATCGATGCATTCGTCCGGGTGGATGACGAGCATGTTCTCGCCCTCGTAGAAGCAGTCCACGGGGCACACGTCGACGCAGTCCATGATCTTGCAGCGAATACAGCTCTCGTTGACGACGAAGGTCAATTGAGCGTCCTTTCAGCAGATCGCAGTGGTGAACTCATTCATGGTGACCGTCCGTCCTCGCGGTGCTCGTTCATTGGTTCAAAATAGACGCACAGAAGACCTGCGTCCTCTGGCTGAATCGGAACACCGAGGAGCAGGCATTCAGCGGCCGAGGCGCCCGTGCCCGGCGGGTTGCCGCACATCTCTCGGCCGAAATGCGTGCAGTCCGGGCAAACACCGATCCGCCGATGCGCACCACTCGTAGCTAGAGTGGACAGCACTTGGTGCAGGGCGCGACGGATCGCAGTTCGCTCCGGCGCGTCGAGCGAATCCACCGCGCGCACCAGAACTTCGAACGGATCGCGTGCAAGCGCTTTTTTGCCCTTGCTCGTCAGCAGCAGACTTACGCTTCGCCCATCCGTCTTGAATGGCTTTCGGACCAGGTACCCACCCGCTTCAAGCGCCTTAATGGCTTGTGTGGCGGTGCCGCGGGTTGTCGCTTGAAATTCCGCGAATGCCGACGGGGTCCGCGAGAACGGGTTGGCACGCGCGAAGAAGCGGAGCGCCATCCATTGGGCCGGACTGAGTTCGCCGTCATAGCCCTCAGCTTGTACGAGTCGTCCCACCTGCAGCAGGAGCTCTGCCGTTTCGCGCGCTGACATGATTGCCTCTTTGAAAACATAATAGCGTTTCGAAATCAACTTGACAACAGGTTTGGATGCAGATAATTCTGTTTCGAAACTAGTTGGAGGGCTTGATCATGGCCCGCAACGCGGCGCTGCCGATCCTTACGGCGGAACCCGGCCTCACCCATTATCTTGAGGAAATCCGGCGGTTCCCGATGTTGGAGCGCCAGGAAGAATACATGCTAGCCAAGCGCTGGCGCGAGCACGGCGATCGCGACGCGGCGCACAAGCTCGTCACCAGCCATCTGCGGCTCGTGACCAAGATCGCCAGGGACTATCGCGGCTACGGCCTGCCGATCTCCGAGGCGATCTCCGAGGGCAATGTCGGCCTGATGCAGGCGGTCGAGCGCTTCGAGCCGGAGAAGGGCTTCCGGTTCGCCACCTACGCCGTGTGGTGGATCAAGGCGGCGATCCAGCAATACATCCTGCGCTCGGGGTCGCTGGTGAAGATGGGCACCACGGCCAACCAGAAGAAGGTGTTCTTCAACCTGCGCAAGGCCCAGAGCACAATCTCCATCCTCGACGATGGCGATATGCGGCCGGACCAGGTGAAGATCATCGCCCGGCGGATCGGCGTCACCGCAACGGACGTGATTTACATGAACCGGCGGCTCGGCGGCGACGCCTCGCTCAACGCCGCGATCCGCGAGGACGGCGAGTGGCAGGACTGGCTGGTGGACGAATCCCCGGACCAGGAGACGACGCTCGCCGCGCGCGAGGAGTTCGATAACCGCCGCAAGACGCTGTCCGATGCGCTCACCGTGCTCAACAAGCGCGAGCGGCGCATCTTCGAGACGCGCCGGCTCGCCGAGGAACAGATCACGCTCGTGGAGCTGGCCGAGGAATTCGGCGTCTCGCGCGAGCGCGTGCGCCAGATCGAGGTGAGCGCCTTCGAGAAGGTGCAGAACGCATTGAAGCACCGCGTCGCGAGCCCGTGCGCCCTACCGGCCAGCTTCATTGCGCCGTCGTAGATATGGGACCGTTTTGGCTCTTGAGAAGCGCCACTTTGGCGGGCCTTGGATTTTATCCATGAATTTCTTGGAACGTATGACCGCTAGGTCCGTTATCCCGGATAGTCCCAAAATTCGTCAGGAGCGCGGTCGGAGAAATCGAAACGATTGCCGAGCCGAAAGACAACCGGATCAGACGCCGCGCTTACGAGATCAGCGAGAGAGCCGGCCCAGATAGAAGCAAGATCACTGGGAGCAGGCGACATACCAGGTCGAGAACGAACTCGAGGCTGAACAGGATCTCATACAGGGCAACTCAATACAGTAACCGGTCGGACCGCCGATACGTGTGATGATGCGGATTTAGCCAAATGACAAACAAGAAACCGAAGCGCTCGAACCAAAGCAATGCCATCTCAAGGTGGGACGACGAAGGTGGCGCGCCCAGCGCTGGTGACCGATCGGTCAGAAACCGCTCCACCGGTATCGAGCAGCCCGTTAAGGACGCTGTGGCTCCGACCCACACCGAGGATTGCCAGTCGAATTCGGACGTCCCGGGAAAGAGCAGATTGGCAGTTCGGGCTGGCGTCCTGCGTAAGAAAGGGCGGTAGAGCAACAACGGAACGGCCAATGCTACAGATAAGGCCAATGGCGTTGAGACGGCGATGATGCCTGATGTTTTGATCAGGCTCCCGCTCGAAAACCTCCGCATGTATGGAAAGGGCAAGGAATGACAAACGTCACCCAGCCGCTCGTCACGCCGCCGCCGAAGGGAATCCTCGATCCGCGCACTGGCCGACCGATTGGTACCGACGATCCCTCGTTCTGGACCCTCAACGACGAGCTTGCGGACAAGGGCTTTCTCGTTACCGCGACCGACGAACTGATCACCTGGGCGCGCACCGGCTCGCTGATGTGGATGACGTTCGGACTTGCCTGCTGCGCGATCGAGATGATGCAGATGTCGATGCCGCGCTACGATGCCGAGCGTTTCGGCTTCGCCCCGCGCGCGTCGCCTCGTCAGTCCGACGTGATGATCGTGGCCGGCACGCTCTGCAATAAGATGGCACCTGCTTTACGCAAAGTCTACGACCAGATGCCGGAGCCGCGCTACGTGATCTCCATGGGCTCCTGCGCCAATGGCGGCGGTTATTATCATTATTCCTATTCGGTCGTGCGCGGTTGCGACCGCATCGTGCCGGTCGACATCTACGTTCCCGGCTGCCCGCCGACCGCGGAGGCGCTGCTCTACGGAGTCATGCTGTTGCAGAGGAAGATCCGCCGCAGCGGCACCATCGAGCGCTGATTGGCGCGGCCAGTGTGCCAGCGCCGGGCTCGGTTCGAAGCGTGCGAGGCTGCTTTAGGACCAACTCGGAGCTGCCATGATCGACGGTCTTCGACGGGGCGCCGCGTGCGACCGGATCTGCAGCGTCCGCGGCTTCGAAACGAAGGTCGAACGCAAACTCCTCGATGCACTTGCAAACCCGCGCAGCGTGAGAGACGGACTGGCCGTCCACACTTGATAGGCGCAGAATAGCGGCTAACCTCTCAGCCACATTAGTCCAAAAACTCGGTCGACTCACGAAAACCTAATTTAGACATGATCCGCTATGCGGCGAATGTAGGCTAAAACGAAGGAAGCGATTATGCTCCAGGCGGTATCGCGGCTCTTTTCGGAGCTTCCCCTATTTCTTTTGACCGCCGTCGCTACGCATTTGGTCATGTCATTTGCGCAGACATTGATGCATTACAAGCTCGGCCACCATCCAATCGGCGGTAAGTTCTTTCGTAGCCATATCAACTTCCATCACACCTACTATTCCAAAGATCATCTCGTCTCACGGACGTACCGCGGTGACGAAGGCAACAATACACCCTTCTTCTTCATTCCGGTGTTTCTGGTAGGAGCTTGTACATACCTCGTATTGCCCAATGATCTCTTCGTGGTTCAGGTAGTTGCATGTGCGGCGTCGTTCTACGCGCACGTCTTTTTCGACAAGGAATACCACGTAGAGGGATCGCGGCTTCAGCGGTTTGCATGGTTCAGAGGCAAACAGGAACTGCACTTCGTTCATCACCGGCACGCGAACTGCAATTTCGCGGTGATCCATTTCTTCTGGGATAGGATTCTCGGTACCTATAGAAGGCCGGATGCTCGGTTTCGTGCCAACAGCGGTCATTCCGCAACCGCGTAGATGAGTGCTGCCCTCACCGGGAAGCGAGGCGGCGCGTCGGGTGGAGCGGGCGCAAACGCCGCAAGCCATTTGAAGCGCCTCGCCTTTACGTTTTCGGTACACAGGCTTGACCTTGACGCCCGCGCGTCGCAGGTTTCGGGGCGCCGCGCGCGGCTCGCGCGCCCAACAGGCAGGATCGATCTTTCATGGCATTCGTGCAGTTCACGCAACCGGACGATCAGCCCATCGTCATCAACACGGATAGGATCGTGACCGCCACACCGCTGCCCGACGGACAAGGCACGCGCATCACCTTCAACAACGGTGGCCATCAGGACGTGAAGCAACTCATCGCTGACGTGCTGCGGCAGTTGAACATAAGCGCGTAGGCTCAGGACATCGCCGCCTGGGTGCGCACCATTCCGCCGATCAAGTGAGATCGTGCACTTTCTTGAGTGGTGCCCAATGTCGCAGATGAGTCATACTGCGACATTGCCCCGAGTCCGCGTCATGTCCGTTCATCCCCCAGGATGTGAATCGGCGCCATATAGTGACCCCTCCAATGTCATGTGGATCAAAGACTTATCGTGCCGATCGGCGTCAGGACCCCGCGCCGATTAACAGATTGAGCAAGTTACGCTGAAAGCAAGCTGTATCGAAGTGACGGCCAACATGTCGAATAACGCAGGCACCACCGACGTTAAAGCACTCGAAATCCCCTGGATGCCGAATGCCAAGCCTGACGTAACCGGCGTTGAACTTACCGAGACAGGTAAACCCGACCAAAAGCTGGTGCAGTCCGTCGTGCGCGCCTACGCATGGCTCCGTGAACTTTCGAACGGTACGCATGCCTCGATTGAAAGCCTTGCGACAACAGTCAAACTGAACCCGAAGGTGATCCGGCAAGCCCTTAGGCTGGCGTTTCTCGCTCCCGCAACCATGGATTCGATCCTGCAGGGCAATCAGCCCGCTCACCTATCATTGAAGAGCATCCCGTTCACGCTGCCCTTGTCGTGGGACCAGCAACAACAGGCATTGGGACTTACCCGCTGATGTTGCAACAAAGTTGAGATGTCTCTAGCTCTGCAAAGTTGAAATGTCACTCGGCGGCCTTGCTGGGAGCGTGAGCCGGCGCCGCGGAGACCACGATATCGGAGCGGCGCCGGGTCCTGCGGAAAGCTTTCGACTTCAATTTGGCGGCTTCAGCCTTTTGCAGGGCACGGTTCTTTAGGAGGCCCGGCTTTTCCCGGTTCGGTAACTCGTCAGGCTCATAACCTGGAGAGGCACAGGTTCAAAATCTCAGCCTTGCAGCTACGCCAACCATCTGATATTGCGCAATAAACAGCCAATCGGCGAGTCTCTGTCACAGCGATATCTTACCCCCGGCCTCAACTCTTAGTTGCTCAACGCAACTGGCAGGAATTAGATTGTCATGCGACACATCCGGTGGGGGAATCAGTGCTCGAAGAAGTTAAAATCGCCGGAGAAGCTAGTTATGGGGCCGAAGGCGAGACGCTTTCAGATCTCCGGCCGATCAACTTTGTTTTCGGATCAAACGGCTCTGCAAAGACCACAATCTCGCGCATCGTCGGAAACGTAGGCGCGTACCCCGCCTGCCAGGTCACGTGGCGTGGAGGACGTCCGATCGAATGCCTGGCATTCAACAGCGACTTCGCGCGAAAAAGCTACGCGACGCAGATGGCGGGAATTTTCACCCTTGGTGAGCAGCAGAATGATGTTTTGCAAAGGGTGGCAGAGCAAAAAGCCTCTGTGGGCGATTTGCAGCGAGACGTAACTCAGCTTGAGACAACACTCGGGCCGACAGACGGGAGCAGCGGCAAACGGGCTGCCGAATCGGATTTTCTAACCAATCAATGAGGATGCTATTTGCCCTCATAAATTGCGCGGTAACGATGCAATCAAAAAGATGCGGGGCCGAACGGGCCCCGCACGCAGCCTATATTGCCAGCTTGCCGATAGCGCTTATGCGGCGGTGTCGCCCCAGATTTTCATATGGCGTGTCTCCGGCATCAAGAACAGGCTGAGCACCAAGCATACCACCGGAACAGCGATCGGGTAGATCAGAGCGTAGGCGAGACTTCCCGTTGCCGTGTAGGCCGCCGTGGTGATGAACGGCACCAAGCCGCCGCCCCAGCCGTTGCCGATCATGTACGGCATGGACACCGCAGTGTAGCGGATGCGGCCGGGGAAGAATTCGGCCAGGAACGCGCCGATCGGCCCGTAGACCATGCCGACGTAGCAGACGAGGATCGCGACGATGAAGATCGCGATTGGATAGTTGATATGGCCTGGCTGCGTGACCGCCCCGAGCCAGGTGTACAGCGGATAGTACGTGACCGCCGCCAAGAAGAAGCCGCCCAAGATCACCGGCTTGCGGCCGATCTTGTCGGACAGCCAGCCGAACAAGACGAGCGACGGGGTGCCGATGACCAGGCCGATTCCCACGATCCAGGAGGTCGTCAACGTGTCCAACTTGGAAACCGTCTGCAGGTAGAACAGCGCCCAGAACTGGCTGCTGTACCAGACCACGCCCTCGCCTAATACGACAATGGTCGCGATCACCACGTACTTCAAATTGACGGGGTTGAGGAAGGCCTCGCGCCATGGATTCCTGCTGGTCTTCCCCTTGGCCTTGATCTCCGCGTAGACCGGCGACTCCTCGAAGTTGGCCCGCATGTAGAGGGTGACGAACACCAGCAGGAAGGAGAACAAGAACGGGATGCGCCAAGCCCAGTCATTGAATGCGGTCTCGCCGAAATAGCTGCGCGTAACGATGATCACGACGAGCGACAGCACAATCCCGAGTGTGGGCGAGGTCTGCAGCCAGCCGGTATAGTAACCGCGGTGTTCGTCCGACACGTGCTCGGCGACATAGGTGATGGCGCCGCCGTACGAGCCGCCCAGGCAAAGGCCCTGGAGCATTCGCAAACAGAACAGAATGATCGCGGCGCTCAAGCCGATCTGTTCGAAGGTCGGGATCAACCCGATCGCACCCGTACCCAGAGCCATGCCGACGAGCGTCAAGATGAACGTATATTTGCGGCCGACGCGGTCTCCCATCCAGCCGAACACAAACGCCCCCAACGGACGGACCAGGAACCCGGCGGTGAACAGCGCGATCGTGCTGAGCAGGGCGGCAATGGCGTTGCTCTTATCGAAGAATTTGACCGACAAGATCGTGGCCAAGCTCCCGAAAATATAAAAGTCATACCACTCGATGACGTTTCCCGCGGCCGCGGCAGTGATCACGGTCCGAAAGTTCTGCGGAACTCGGGCCGTTTGAGCTGTTTGTCCCATTGCCATTTGAGCCATGTGATTCTCCTCCTATTTCAGGGATTCATCACTTCGCGGCGGTCGCACTGGACCGCCGCATGGTGAAACGCTTCCTCGCCATTGAGCTTCGCATTTTGTTGAACTGAAGTCGGCCGTGCTGCTCACTGGTCGACTTAGTCGATGTTGGGTGAGCCATAGGCACAACCCCCCTGCGAAGTACAGCAAATGCCACCGGGTCTGGTCAGCGGTGGCTTATCGTGAGTTTCATGACTTCGAGAGCTTTTAGCGGGTATGTTTACCAGTCTATCCCGATAGCCTGTTTTGATCTAGTCGTCCGCTTCAATTAATTTGAACGGAGATGGGTTTTGTGATTCGATTCCGTCGCAACGCGGGCGACGGAGGCAATCATGGCTGCCAAGGAGATTTCGGTAAAGAAGTATGTTGTTCGGCTGAGCGGCGAGGAACGCGAACAGCTTGAAGCGCTGATACGGAAAGGCAAAAGCCCGGCGCAGCGGCTGCTGAAGGCGCGGATATTGTTGAAGGCCGATGTCTCGGAAGCCGGCGCAGGTTGGAGTGACAGCCGGATCATCAAGGCTTTGGACACCAGCGTTTCCATGGTTTACCGGGTGCGAAAGCAATTGGTGGAGGAAGGCTTCGAGGCTGTGTTGAGCCGCAAGCAGCGGGCGACACCGGGGGTTGCTCGGATTTTTGACGGCGAGAAGGAAGCCAAACTGATTGCCCTGGCTTGTTCCAAGCCGCCCAAGGGACGCGCGCGCTGGACCCTGCGGCTGTTGGAGAAAAAGGTCGTGGAACTGAAGATTGTCGATCGTGCCAGCGACTCAACGATCGGAAGGACGCTAAAAAAAACATTCTCCAGCCCCACCGCCGACAGTGCTGGGTCATTCCGCCGAAGGCCAATACCCGTTCGTAGCCGCCATGGAGGACGTGCTGGCCGTCTACATGCGACCGCGCGATCCTGATCGTCCGCTGGTGTGCCTGGACGAGACCTCAAAGCAACTGCTCGCCGAAACGCGCCTGCCGATCCCGATGAAACCGGGACGTCCGGCCCGTTGTGATTACGAGTACGAGCGCAATGGGACCGCCAACCTCTTCATGATGTTTGCGCCGCTCGAAGGCTGGCGCCACGTCAAAGTCACCGATCGTCATACCGCCGTGGACTACGCTCACGTCTTGAAAGACTTGGCCGATGTCCACTTCTCAAGCGCCAAGACCATTGTTCTGGTTCAGGACAATCTCAACATCCACAGCAAGGCGTCACTTTATGAAGCTTTCCCGGCTGCTGAAGCCAGGCGCCTGGTCGAGCGCTTCGAATGGCACTACACCCCAAAGCACGGCAGTTGGCTCGATCTGGCGGAATCCGAACTCGGCGTCCTGTCGTCCCAGTGCCTCGATCGCCGGATTCCCGACAAACAGACCCTCGTCGAGGAAATCGCTGCTTGGCAACACGACCGCAACGCCAACCACACCAAGGCCAATTGGCACTTCTCAACATCCAACGCACGTATCAAACTCAAGCACCTCTACCCCTCAATCTGAATGAATCGGGCGACTAGAGACGGGAGACCAAAATCGAACAGAGAGACCGCGACCACGCACAGAGACGGCAAAGGCCGGAATGAGAACGGCGAAATTGCCCGCAAAAGCGGGCTATTTCTAATCAAAGCCAGATTGCGTGGTTTGGGAAGACTGGATGGTGAGGGCTCGAACCTGGGACCCGATGATTAAGAGTCATCTGCTCTACCAACTGAGCTATGCGCCCGGAACCAGGTCCGGAAAGCCTCCGGAGATCGCCGAGGCGGCCGTGGTTCCAGCTCGCGATGAGTTCAAAGGCAAGGTCCCTGACCTCTATGTGTCGTTAAAACCCGGGCTCACCCCAAACGAGGGTATCCGCAAACGCGTGGAAGACTCCGTGATCCGCGAGATCGGGCCGATTGCCCGTCCGCGCCGTGTGGTGATCGTTCCCGATATGCCAAAGACTCGCTCCGGCAAGATCATGCGCCGCGTCCTCGGGGCGATTTCGAACAACGAGGATGCCGGCGACATCTCGACGTTGGCAAATCCTGAAGTCGTCGATGAGATCCGGAAGATCAAGGCCTAGGCCGAGGTCGTAGAATGTTGTCCTGAGAGAACGATCATTCGGAGCAGGGAGAAGCAATCAACTCCTGGAAAGATGGAGGACCGACAAAATTGTCGAACGCATCCGATCATTGTTAGCGAGGTTCTCGGAGAACGAAGAGACTGTGCGCCAGCTAGTGGCGACAGACGCCAGCTTTGACGCGCTATGTGACAAATACCGCGAGGTTATCGGGCGCCTCAATCGCCTCGAGCGCCTCGATGATCTCGAAGCGGAGGTCGGGCGGCTCAAGGAGCGGAGAGCTGGGCTGGAGGAAGAGCTGCTGATGCGCATCGAGGGATATCAGCCACAATAGCGCAAGTTCTGCGAGACACGGAGCGCGAAACAGCGGGGTCGACTTCCGCTTGTGGCCCTCCCGACGCTGAGCACTGAAGCCCTCTGCTGACTCACTGTGCAACTCCTCTACCAGAATCCTCTGGTCCTGATTGCATCAGGACGAACACTTGCGTACTTGAAAATGTGACCGACTCCCACGGACGTTGCCGCGGCGCGTAGAAACGTGCGTGGTGCGCCTCTAGGCAGAGCACGATCGTCGAAAGATAAGAGTCTGGTCGATCTCATTTTTGATTTTGATAAGTGCGTCAAGAATCAAGGGTCCGCACGACGCCTTATCTACTTCCTAAGTGTCGATACGGGGATCTGAATCGTCGTCAGGGTTCCAGCGATATACGAAAAACCGATTGATGTGCATCGAACCATCGCGGCGGAAAAAACCGTCCCTCAATCGGGATCGAGCTCTTGGGCAAGCTAAATTGAACCATCGTGGTCTCCACCATCAAGGATGACAGCCATCAATAAATGCGAGCTCTTGGCTCGATATATTGAATCTCGTTGGTCAAAGTGTAGGCGTGGATCGGTCTGTAGTCTAAACGAACCTTCCCATCCGACCCTACCCATGCGAGGGTGTGTTTCATCCAGTTTCGATCGTCCCGATCGGGAAAATCTTCACGTGCGTGTGCTCCGCGGCTTTCGGAACGGGCGATTGCGGAATTCACCAAAGCCGTTGCCTGGAGAAGAAGATTTTCGAACTCCAAGGTTTCGACCAGGTCCGAATTCCAAATCATCGAACGGTCCGAAACGGCGATGTCGGAAAGACCGCTCCACACTTCGCCCAGTGCTTGCTTGCCTTCCTGCAAAATGGTTCCCGTCCGGAATACGGTAGCGAAGCTTTGCATGGCGCGCTGCATCTGCAGCCGGAGCACCGGGGTGGGCGTGCCACCCGTGGCGTTGCGCAGTCTGTCGAAACGAGCGAGCGTAGCTTGCCCCGCGTCAGAAGCCAGTTCGGGTTGCGGAGCTTTTGGGGTCAGTTTTTCGGCGCAGCGCAGCGCGGCGGCGCGGCCGAATACGACGATATCGAGGAGCGAGTTGCAGCCCAGCCGGTTCGCGCCATGCACCGAAACGCAGGCGGCCTCGCCGATGGCCATCAGGCCCTTGACGGTGGCGTCCGGATTGCCGTTGGAGGGCTGGATCGCTTCTCCGTGATAGTTGGCGGGGATGCCGCCCATGCAGTAGTGGGCTGTCGGCAGCACGGGAATCGGCTGCCGCGTCACGTCCACTCCAGAGAAGACGCGCGCCGATTCCGAAATGCCGGGCAGCCGCTCATGCAGCATCGCCGGATCCAAGTGGTCGAGATGAAGGTAGATGTGATCCTTCTTCGGACCCACCCCCCGCCCCTCGCGGATTTCGACCGTCATGGCGCGAGAGACGACGTCGCGTGACGCGAGATCCCGCGCGGAAGGCGCGTAGCGCTCCATGAAGCGCTCGCCCTCGGAGTTCACCAGGTAGCCGCCCTCTCCCCGCGCACCTTCCGTGATCAGACATCCTGCCCCATAGATCCCGGTCGGATGAAACTGCATGAACTCCATGTCCTGCAGCGGCAGCCCGGCGCGAAGGACGATCCCGCCTCCGTCGCCGGTGCAGGTGTGTGCCGAGGTACAAGAGAAGTAGATCCTGCCGTAACCTCCGGTGGCTAGGATGACGGTCTGCGCCCTGAAGCGATGCAGGGTTCCGTCCATCAGCGACCACGCGATGACGCCGCGGCACTCGTCATCCACCATGATGAGGTCGAGCACGAAATACTCGATGAAAAACTCAGCACCGACCCGTAGAGCTTGCCCATAGAGGGTGTGGATCAAAGCATGTCCCGTTCGATCCGCCGCCGCGCATGCACGGGGGACCGGGTTCTTGCCGAAGTCGCTCATATGCCCGCCGAACGGCCTCTGGTAGATCTTTCCGTCTTCGGTACGGGAGAAGGGCATCCCCGCATGCTCGAGTTCGATCACCGTGGGTGCGGCTTGCCGGCACATGTATTCGATCGCGTCCTGGTCGCCGAGCCAATCGGCCCCCTTGACCGTGTCGTACATATGCCATTGCCAACTGTCCTCGCCGAGGTTGCCGAGACTGGCGGCAATGCCCCCCTGGGCCGCGACCGTATGACTACGTGTCGGAAACACCTTTGTGATGCAGGCAGTCGTCAAGCCCGCTTCGACGGCGCCTTGGGTGGCGTGCAAACCGGCACCGCCGGCACCGACAACCACCACGTCAAACGTGTGGTCGATGAACGAGTATGCGCGTGTCGAACCCATGTTGTTCCTTGGCGGGCTAGGATCGGATACCGATCTTCAAAATGGCGTAGACGCCGGCGATTGCGACGACTGCAGAAAGGAAATTGTTCAACGCCAACGAGACCACCTTGGGCCCCTCATTGTGAACGTAGTCTTCGAGAATGACCTGCATCCCGATGCGCATATGCCATGTTCCGGATAGGACGAGCAGCAGCATCGGGATTGCCACCAATGGATTGCCGAGATAGCTGCGGACCGTCGCGTAATCAGCGCCCGTCAGCGCGACAAGCAACGCGATAAGAAATAGCGCGAGCGGCACGTTTGCTGCAGCCGTCAGCCGCTGGATCCAGAAATCCCGAGTGCCGGTTTTCGCCGAGCCGAGCCCGCGGACGCGGTTCAAAGGGGAGCGCATATCTTTCATCAAAGTGCTCCTCTCATCCAGATTCCGACGGCCCAGACCAGGATGGTGAGGATTACGGAGCCGATGAGCGTTGCACGCGCCATCAGGTTGGCTGAACGCAAATCAAATCCCCGTCCAATATCCCAGGCGAAATGACGCAGGCCGCCTAACAGGTGATGAATTAGCGCCCATGTGAAACAGAACAGAACAGAACGAATTCGCCGGGCAGCGAAGTAATGCAGGCTTCGAATGCTCGATAGGATTTCGGGCCTTCCGCCGCCGATATCAGCCACCAGGTAAGAAGGAGCGTTCCGAAATAGAGCGCCGCGCCCGTCGTCCGGTGCGCGATCGACATCATCATGGTCATCGAGCGTCGATAGATCGCGAGGTGCGGAGAAAGTGGTCTCGGCCTCAATCGTGCTTCGATTGACATTCGTCGTTCTCCATCCACCACGAAAGCGCGAAGACGTTGCCGTTTCCTGCGTGAGTTTCAGAGCTCGTTCACTCAAGCGATCGGTGCGCGCGATCCGGCAAGACGCTGATTTTAGCGTTTGGACACATCCCTCACTATAGATATATAGAACATTACTTATTGACATTATAGCATTACTAGTTAGCATGCAAGAATGATGTTTGATATTCATCCAAATTCTGGCCGTAGGGCAATCCGATGATCACGTCGGCTCAATTGCGGGCTGCCAGGGTGCTTCTTGGCATTGATCAGCGTCAACTCGCGGAATTGTCCGGACTTTCCGTGCCCACGATTCAACGCATGGAAGCGAGTGAGACAATGGTTCGGGGCAATGTCGATTCGCTGGTGAAGCTGATTACGGCTCTCGACGCCGCCGGTATTGAGATGATCGACGAAGGAGCCGTTAGCAATTCGCAGGGACGCGGTGTGCGGCTGAAAATCAATTCCGGATCGGCAAGGACCTATTTGGACCATCAGATAGAAAACAAGGCATCGAGCGGAACGAGGGTGCGCAGGTAATGTCGGCTGTCGTTTTGCAAATGGGTTGTGTTGCGGGATTGCTTGGCTTGGCAGTTCTGGCGATCGTTCTGAGCCGCTCAAAGATCGCTACGGCCGTCATCTACGGCGCCACGTTGGCGGTGTCCGTGATTGCGTCGGCCGGGTCGATCCGCTGGCTGCTCGGCGGCGCGGCTGGCGCCACCGAACTGACCTTGCCGGTCGGATTGCCGTGGCTCGGCGCCCATTTCCGCCTCGATGCATTGGCCGCGTTCTTCCTTGTTGTCGTCAATCTGGGGGGAACGGCAGCAAGTCTCTACGGACTCGGCTACGGCCATCACGAACAGGCGCCACACCGCGTGCTGCCGTTCTTCCCCGCCTTCCTGGCCGGCATGAACCTCGTCGTTCTGGCGGACGACGCGTTTTCCTATCTGCTGTGCTGGGAATTCATGTCGCTCGCTTCCTGGGCGCTGGTCATGGCGCATCACCGCGAAACCGGCAACGCGAAGGCGGGATATGTCTATCTTGTGATGGCAAGCTTCGGCACGCTGGCGCTGCTGCTGGCGTTCGGCCTGCTGGCGGGCCCGGCGGGAGATTATGGATTTGCAGCAATTCGCGCTGCCCAACACACGCCCTACGTGGCGACGTTGGTCTTGATCTTGATGTTGCTCGGAGCCGGTTCAAAGGCCGGCCTGGTGCCGCTGCACGTTTGGCTGCCGCTCGCGCATCCGGCCGCGCCGAGTCATGTTTCGGCGCTGATGAGCGGCGTCATGACCAAGGTTGCGATCTACGGTTTCATCCGCGTGATATTTGATCTGCTGGGACCGCCCACGTGGCCGGCGAGCGTGATTGTCCTTTTCCTTGGCGGCATCACTGCTGTCATGGGAATCCTGTATGCCATGATGGAAAAGGACATCAAGCGCCTGCTGGCCTACAGCACGATTGAAAATGTCGGCGTCATCTTCGTGAGTCTTGGCCTCGCGCTTGCCTTCCAGGCCAACGGCTTGAAGCCGGTGGCGGCCCTCGCCCTCACGGCGGCACTGTTCCATGTACTCAACCACTCCTTCTTCAAGAGTCTGTTGTTTTTCGGGGCCGGCGCTGTCCTGACGTCGACCGGCGAGCGGGACATGGACAAGCTTGGCGGCCTCATCCACCGGATGCCGTTCACCAGCTTCGTCTTTCTGGTCGGCTGCGTCGCCATATCGGCGCTTCCGCCGTTTAATGGCTTCGTGTCGGAATGGCTTGTCTTCCAGGCCGTGTTGCAAAGCCCGGAGTTACCTCAATGGGCCCTGAAGATCATGGTGCCCGCGGTCGGGGCGCTGCTGGCCTTGGCTGCAGCATTGGCAGCCGCGTGTTTCGTGAAGGCATTCGGCGTGACTTTTCTCGGACGACCGCGCAGCCCGGCCGCGGAAAACGCTAAAGAAGTCGACCGCTACTCGCTTTCGGCGATGTTCCTCCTGGCCATACTTTGCCTGTTGGCCGGAATCCTGCCGGGATTGGTCATCGATGGGCTTTCGCCGATCACGGTGCAGATTCTCGGTAGCCGCATGCCGATACAGGCTAACGAGCCGTGGCTTTCGATCGTGCCAATTGCGGCGAGCCGCAGTTCATACAATGGTTTGCTTGTGATGGTATTCATCGCGGTATCCGCCTCACTCGCGGTTTTTTTCATCCATCGCTTCGCCTCTCATGCCCTGCGGCGGGGACCAGCCTGGGGCTGCGGTTTTTCCGATCCGACCCCCGCCGCTCAGTATTCGGGTGGAAGCTTCGCTCAACCGATCCGTCGTGTTTTCGGTACGCTCATGTTCCACGCCCGCGACCATGTCGACATGCCGGCCCCTGGAGATATCAGGCCAGCGCGTCTCAGGATCGAATTGCACGATTTGGTCTGGGAGGGAATGTATCTGCCCCTCGTGGGCGCGGTCGGCTTCGCCTCCGATCGGCTCAACCGTCTCCAGTTCCTGACCATCCGGCGATACCTCAGTCTCGTTTTCGCCACCCTCGTCACACTACTGCTGGTGCTCGCGATATGGTCTTGATCTCAGACATTCTTGTGCAGGGCATACAGATGGCGCTGGTGCTGCTTCTCGCGCCGCTACTGACCGGCTTCGTGCGCAAGATCAAGGCTCGGCTGGTGCGTCGCAAGGGAGCTTCGATTTTTCAGCCGTATCGCGATCTGCTGCGGTTGCTCCGCAAGGAGGTGGTTTTGGCCGACAACGCCTCATGGCTGTTCCGGGTAACGCCGTACGTGACGTTTGCTGCGATCTGGGTTGCCGCCGCCTTGGTGCCGACTTTTGCGACCGGCCTCCTGTTCAACTGGACCGCAGATCTTATCGCCATTGTCGCGTTGCTGGGAAGCGCACGCTTCTTTCTGGCGCTCGCAGGCATGGACGTCGGCACCAGCTTTGGCGGAATCGGTTCCAGCCGCGAAGTCATGATCGCAGCGCTTGCAGAACCGGCGATGCTCCTGATTGTGTTTTGCATGGCCCTCGTTGCCGGCTCGACCCAACTTTCGACGGTCGCAGATTTCATGGGTTCGTCCGATGTCGGATTACGAGTATCGCTCGGAATGGCGATGATTGCGCTCATTATGGTGGCGCTTGCGGAAAACGCGAGAATCCCAGTCGACAATCCGGCTACGCATCTGGAACTGACCATGGTGCATGAGGCGATGGTCCTCGAATATTCCGGACGCCATCTGGCGATGATTGAATTCGGCGCCTTTCTCAAGCTCTTGCTCTATATCTCGCTGATCGCCTGCGTGTTCTTCCCCTGGAAGATAGCGTTGTTCGGGACCGGCGCCTTGGCATACACGATCGGCGCTGGCGCCTACATCGTCAAGCTTGCGGTTGCCGGCTTTTTCCTGGCGCTGTTCGAGACCGCCACGGCGAAAATGCGCGTTTTTCGCGTTCCGCAATTTCTCGGTGCGGCGCTGATGCTGGGCTTGCTCGGTACGCTACTTCTATTCGTGTCGAGGAGTCTTTGATGCACGGTCTCGCCTTCGACATCTCCCATACACTTGCCGGCGGGCTCGTCCTGATCAGCTTCATGATGCTGTACCAGGATCGGCTTTATTCGCTGCTCAACGTCTTTGCACTCCACGCCGTGGTACTGGCCCTTTCCGTGGCCTGGCAAGCCTACATTCAGGATGCGCCTCATCTTTACGTAACCGCCGCAATCGCGCTTGTCTTCAAGGCGATCGTCATCCCAGTGGCGCTACACCGCATCGTCAAGCAACTCGGGATTCATCGCGACATCGAGTCGGCGGTCGGTATCGGCCCGACTATGCTGGCTGGAATGGGTCTGGTCGCCCTCTCGATGGTGCTGATGCTACGGGTCACCGCGGAAGCTGACCCGCTGGCGCGCGAAGACCTTGCCTTCGCCCTGTCGGTCGTGCTGCTCGGCCTGCTGGTGATGGTGACGCGCCGCAACGCCGTCAGCCAGGTCGTGGGCTTCATGTCGCTGGAGAACGGATTGGTGCTGGCTGCGACCGGCGCTAAAGGCATGCCGCTCGTCGTCGAGATCAGCGTTGCGTTCTCTATCCTGATCGCCTTCATCGTCATCGGCATTTTCCTGTTCCGAATTCGCGAACGCTTCGATTCCGTTGATGTCTCCGCGCTCGACGACTATCAAGGCGAACGACGATGAACATTCATTTCTTCAATCCCGTGATCGCCGTCCTGCTGATACCAATTGGCGCGGCGGCGCTGCTGGAGGTCTTGCCGGGTTATCGGCTGACGGCTCGGCTGAACGTCGTCGCGAGCTTGGCGACATTCCTTTCGGCTCTATCGCTGTTCGTGATCGAACGTCCGCAGCCTGCGCCTTACGTGCTGGTGGACGATCTGAACATCGTCTTCATTGTGCTCAACACCTTCGTCGGTTTCACGACCAGCATCTTCAGCGCCAGCTACATCGCCCACGAACTCGAGACCGGCCGGTTGACGTCGGCCTATTTGCGTTTCTATCACGCGATGTATCAGATCATGATGTTCGGCATGAACCTCGCCTTCGTGTCGAACAATATCGGCCTGATGTGGGTCGCGGTGGAAATCGCCACCCTGTCGACGGTGCTGATGGTCGGCATCTACCGTACCCACGCAGCACTTGAAGCGGCGTGGAAATATTTTATCCTCGGCAGCGTCGGAATCGCGTTCGCACTGTTCGGCACCATCCTGGTCTACATGGCGGCGCGTCCGGTGGTAGGGGAAGGCCAGGATGCCATGGTCTGGACGCTCCTGATCGAGCATGCGTCAACCTTCGATCCTGCTCTTCTCAACGTTGCTTTCGTGTTTCTGTTTCTCGGATACGGAACGAAGGTCGGCCTCGCGCCGCTGCATGCCTGGCTGCCTGACGCGCATGCCGAGGGTCCTACTCCGATATCTGCCGTGCTGTCGGGCCTGCTGCTGAACGTCGCGCTCTATGCGCTGCTGCGCTTCAAGATCCTGCTCGCCGCCAATCCGGCGGCGATTGCTCCCGGACCCTTGATGGTGACGATGGGCCTGATCTCGCTCGTCTTCGCCGCGTTCATGCTCTACCGTCGCCGCGACATCAAGCGCCTGTTCGCCTACTCCTCGATCGAACACATGGGCATCATCGTGTTCGCGTTCGGAATGGGCGGCCCGCTCGCTAATTTTGCCGGGCTTCTGCATATGGTGATGCATAGTCTGACCAAGTCGGCGATCTTCTATGCTGTCGGTCACATTTCGCAGATCAAGGGCACGCAGAAAATTGCCAGGATACGCGGCTTGACGGTGACCCATCCTGCGCTTGGCTGGGGCCTGGTGATGGGCGTCGCCGCAATCGCGGGATTGCCGCCGCTTGGAATCTTCATGAGCGAGTTTCTCGTCGTGAGTTCCACCTTTGCGCGGCAGCCGTTGCTCGCGAGCGTGCTTGTGTTCGGGATCTTGCTGGCCTTCGGCGCACTGATGTTGCGCCTGACAAGCGTCGCATTCGGCAACCCCCGTGGCAGTACGGCCTCAGCCGAGGCTTCCTATGTGCCGATGTTTGCGCATCTCTCGCTGGTTCTGGGCGCGGGTATCTATCTTCCCTCACCGATTGTTGTCTGGTTCCAGCATGTGGCTCGTCTACTTGGATAGTTTGAGGATTAACAGGATATGCCATCGCTGATTGATCTCATGCTGGAGGGCCGCGAGATCCAGCAACACAGCCCGTGGCCGCGAGCCATGGTCGATGCTTCCGTTTGGAATTTTGCAGCAAACGAGCTCGCACAGGAACGCTGGAACCTGCTGGGCCTTTGGGGAGAACCCTCGACGGTGCACATGGCGATTATGGATGAGCACACAGCGGAAATCGCGATCATCAGCCTGGATTGTCTCGATCGCAGTTATCCCTCGGTCGGCCAGCATCATCCGCCGGCGATTCGATTGGAGCGCACCATTCGCGATCTTTTTGGACTGGCAGCGGAAGGCTCTCCCGATCCACGCCCCTGGCTCGATCACAATCGTTGGGGCACGCGCTTCCCGTTGGGAGATCGCATCGACGCCTTGTCGCAGGCATCACCCTATCGCTTCCTGCCGGTGGTGGGCGATGGGCTGCATCAGATTGCGGTTGGTCCCGTGCATGCCGGGATTATTGAGCCTGGGCACTTCCGGTTTACGGCGAGCGGGGAGACTGTTGTTCGGTTGGAAGGGCGGCTGGGGTATACCCACAAGGGTATTGAGGGGCTCATGACCGGAGCCAGCCTTGAACAGGCCACCCGCCTCGCCGGACGCGTATCCGGCGACAGCACCGTCGCCTATACTTATGCATTTTCGCGCGCGGCTGAAGCGGCGCTCGGACTTGTCGTGCCTGATCGCGCGGTCTGGCTGCGCGCGCTGTTCGCTGAACTAGAGCGGCTTGCCAACCATCTTGGTGACATCGGCGCCATCTGCAACGACGCTTCCTTCACGCTGATGCACGCTCATTGCAGTGTGCTACGCGAGAGCGTCCTGCGCGCATCCAATACCGCATTTGGTCATCGTCTGATGCGAGACATGATCGTGCCCGGGGGTGTCACCCGCGACCTCGACAATGACGGGATAGAAACCATCCAGGCGACGCTGGATAATGTCCGCCTGCACTTTCCCGCTTTGATCGAACTGTACGACAACACCGCTTCGCTGCAGGATCGTACTGTCGATACGGGCGTGCTTAAGCCCGCGTTGGCCAGGCAGTACGCCGCCGGAGGCTACATAGGCCGCGCTTCTGGGCGATCCTTCGACGCGCGGCGGACCCTTGCCTATCCACCCTATGACAACCTGCGCTTCGATGTACCTGTCCTCGGCGACGGCGACGTCAACGCGCGCGTCTGGATCCGTGTTCGCGAGGTTGAGCAAACTCTTTCCCTCATCGACCAGATATTGAACCGGCTTCCCAAAGGCCCGCTAGGTACACACGCTGGGCTATTTCGGGAGCCGCGGGAAGGCATGGCGATCGTCGAGGGATTCCGCGGCGACGTCCTGGTTTGGCTCCGCCTGCGGGATGGCCGGATCGAACGGTGCCACCTGCGCGACCCATCCTGGTTTCAGTGGCCACTGCTGGAGGCAGCAATCGAGGGCAATATCGTCGCGGACTTCCCGCTCTGCAACAAGTCGTTCAACTGCTCCTACTCTGGCCATGATCTCTAAGGACGGCACAAGATGCGCAAGCTGCTGTTTGAAAGTCTGTTCCGCCTGCCATTCACCGAGAAACCGCCGTCCGCGGACGACGCAGCGGTGGCAGAACTCGCCGCTTCTGTCGGGCGAGCGGCGCGGAGGCGTCTCGGCCGAAGTCTCTCGATACGCGAGGTAGACGCAGGATCCTGCAACGGATGCGAGCTCGAGATCCATGCCCTGAACAATGCCTACTACGATGTCGAGCGCTTCGGCATCCGGTTTGTTGCCTCACCGCGCCATGCCGATGTGTTGATGGTGACCGGTCCCGTTACCAAGAATATGCGCGAAGCGCTGGAGCGCACATATCATGCGATCCCCAATCCCAAGTGGGTCGTCGCGGTCGGAGATTGCGGTCGAGATGGAGGGTGTTTCGCCGGAAGCTACGCGGTGGTCGGAGGGGTATCACAAGTCGTTCCCGTTGATATTCATATTCCCGGCTGTCCCCCACCGCCGACCCGGATCTTGCAGGGACTGCTTTCTCTGCTCGATCAGACGGCCAAAAGCGCCACTTCCCCTTGAGGATCTGGGGCCGACTTCGATTATTTCAAGCCGGCTTGATTGCAGGGTGCATTCAGACCGCAATTGTCCTTGTCATTACGCCGTTGATGATTCTTTTCGCGCAGTATCGGGATGATGATTCCAACGCGTCTGGTCGCGACCCGGCGTCCTCGGTGATCTCCTTGTTGCCTCTAATCTATGTGGTATTCGCCGCGGGGGTGGCTTTGACAAAGCACCGCTACCTAACGCTGACGACCACGCGAATCCGCCACGCATCGCGACTCATGTCATCTTCCGAGCCTGAGCGCGCGGCGGGTACGATCGCCATCTGTCTCTTGTTTGCATCGATCGGATGCGCATCATTTGCCTTGCAGCCGCCTCCCGCCAGGCGCCGTGGTAAAGATAAATCCGGGAGCATACGATCGTACCGCGTCGATAAGCTGCCTGCTCCCCGCTATATAGCCGCCCAAGCCGCCGTAGGCTTTAGCTAACGTTCCTTCGATGACGTCGACCAGTCCGGAAACCCCGTCGCGTTCGGCGACGCCGGCCCCCGTCGGTCCGTACATTCCCACGGCGTGGACTTCGCGGCAGTACGTCAACGCATTATGGCGTCTAGCGAGTTCACAGATCGCGCCCACGGGAGCGAAGTCGCCGTCCATGGAATATAGACTCTCGAACAGCACGATCTTGGGGCGGCTCTCGCCTGCGGATGTCAGTAGCTGCTTGAGATGATCGAGATCGTTGTGCCTGAAGATCTCTTTTGCACAGTTGGACTGGTTTACGCCTTCGATCATTGAGTTGTGGTTCAACTCGTCGGAAAGGATGAGACAGTTCGGAATGAGCTTGGCGATTGTCGAGATGCTGGATTGGTTTGCGACGTATCCCGAGGTGAACACCAGCGCCGCTTGCTTTGCATGCAGGTCCGCAAGCTCCCGCTCCAATTCAACCAAGGGAAGGTTCGTCCCTGCGATGTTGCGTGTGCCGCCGGATCCGGTTCCCAAACGGCGTGCCGTGTCGACCATCGCCTGGACCACGGCCATGTTCTGGCTAATGCCGAGATAATCGTTCGAGCACCAGATCGTTACTTCGCACCGCTGCTCGAATGCCAGACGGCGCAAGGCAACCGGCCGGCGATTCTCTCAAGATCGACAAACGTCCTGTACCGCTGTTCCTCCTTCAGGCGGAGGGTGGCACCCGCGAAAACTGTCTCGAAATCGCAGTAGACAGCGCTCTGAAGAAGTTCCGGCCTTTTATCGGATCCTGGACCGATGCCGATCAAGGCATAAGTGGAAGGCACGCGTCGAGCCGTTGTGGCGGGTTCGGCACTTTTCCGTTGCGGCATTGGACAGTCCCGCCGTCATGGCTCGGTTTAGGACCCGCAGGGTATCTCCCCGATAGGGTCGTTCCCCGGAGAACCGACTAGACTTGCTTACGAGCGTTAGCTATACATCTATGGAATATCGTTAGTCATGTCGAATACATCATAATTAGCGAGAACGTATGAAGATTCTCGGTCGATACAAGGGCAAATTGGGTGACATCGCGATCTGGGAAAGCGAAAAGACCCGTGATCGCTTCTATCTCGAAGGAGAGACCTTTCAGAGCCAAAGCTCGGCGGCCGGAGAGAGTCGACTCCCATACGTAAAAATGATGGAAACGTTTTTGAGCGACGCCAAGAACGTCCTTCTGCTCGGCTGTGGCGGGGGGAATCTCGCGACAATGCTGGCTCGCTCGGGCAAGAGCGTGACCGTCGTCGACCACAATCCGGTCAGCTTCGACCTCGCCAAGCGATTCTTCGGAATGCCGAAGGAAGTTACCTGCTTCGTCGCAGATTTTAAGGAGTATCTCGCCGCCGAGACGCGCAGCTTCGACGGCATCGCGATTGACGTGGGCGGACCCGGGTTTTGTTATGAAGACAAATTCGATCCGACAACCTGTCATTCGATCACGGCACGACTGAGCCGAGGCGGACGCGCCATCCTAAACATGCTTGTCGCGACCGACTTCGACGCGGCGCCTGACCTGATAGGAGGTGACCTGGCCGAAGGTCACTTGAGTTCGTGGATATTCGATCAGCCGGGTCTTCTGAACCGAAATGTCCTTCTCGCCTGCCTGCCGAAGGCCCGCCGTGCCGCGAACAAGCGCTATATGGCGGAATTGTCTACGACCAACGGCCAGCTTTGGACGCTGCGGCGCCCCCGTCGGCCTTCCCACCAGAGCCAACCTGTTGTCGTCGAGATCGCATGCGCAGACTGATCTGCGCCTAGGGAGAAAATGAATGTTGGAACAGGGTATCCGCAATCCGGAATACGGGGCAGATAAATTCGGCTTCACGGATCTTGAGGCGGTCAATTGGAATTTGTTGGAGCCGGAACTTTACGAACGCGCCCTTGCCGGCGGCGAAGCTCAACTCACGTCCGGCGGCGCGCTCTGCGCCGAGACCGGCGTACATACCGGACGCAGTCCGAAGGACAAGTATATCGTTTGCGACGACCTGACGGACGCGACCGTCTGGTGGGAAAACAACGGCAAGATGACGCCAGCGCAATTCGCGCGTTTGTACCAGGACTTCATCGCGCACTCGCACGGCAAGACGTTGTACGCCCAGGATCTTCGCGCTGGCGCCGACGCGGAATTCGGAGTGCGGACGCGCGTCTTCACCCAACTCGCCTGGCACTCGCTGTTCATCCGCACACTGTTACTCAGGCCGAACCGAAGCGAGCTTGCGACCTTCGTTCCGGAGCTCACGATCTACTGTTGCCCGACGTTCAAGGCGGACCCTAAGCGCCACGGCGTCCGAAGCGACACGGTGATTGCGATCGATTTTACCAAAAAGATCGTCCTCATCGGGGGAAGTTCGTATGCGGGAGAGATCAAGAAGGCCGTCTTCACGACCATGAACTACTTTCTTCCCGCCCAGGCCGTCATGCCGATGCATTGTTCCGCAAACGTCGGGCCAAAAGGCGATGCCGCGATCTTCTTCGGCCTGTCGGGGACCGGAAAAACGACGCTCTCCGCCGACCCCGGTCGGACGCTGGTCGGTGACGACGAACACGGGTGGGGCCCCAAAGGCATCTTCAATTTCGAGGGCGGCTGCTACGCCAAGGCGATCAAACTGAGCCCTGAGGCCGAGCCGGCCATATATGCCACCACGCAGCGCTTCGGGACTGTCCTGGAAAACGTCGTTTTCGATCCGATCACCCGTGTTTGCGATTTCGACGACGGCTCAAAGACGGAAAACACGCGCGCGGCCTATCCGATGCATTTCATACCCAATGCTTCGAAAAACGGGCGCGCAGGACATCCGAAAAATCTCGTCATGTTGACCGCCGACGCGTTCGGGGTGATGCCGCCTATCGCCAAGCTGACAGCGGCGGAAGCCATGTTTCACTTTTTGTCGGGATATACCGCCAAGGTTGCCGGAACGGAAAAGGGCGTGATTGAACCCGAGGCTACCTTTTCGACCTGCTTCGGTGCGCCGTTCATGCCCCGTCATCCCTCGGTTTACGGAAATCTATTGCGTTCCCTGATTGCGAAGCACAACGTGAACTGCTGGCTGGTTAACACCGGCTGGACAGGCGGAAAATATGGCGTGGGACAGAGGATGCCCATCAATGTCACCCGCACCCTGCTGACGGCCGCGCTCAACGGCATGCTCAACGATGGCGAATTCTACATCGACAAGCATTTCGGCTTCCAGGTACCTGTAGCCGTCAAGGGGGTCGACAGCCGCATCTTGAAGCCGCGGGAGACATGGAGTGACAAGGAGGCGTTCGACGTCGCCGCCCGAAAGCTCGTGCAGATGTTCAAGGACAATTTCGCCAAATTTGAAAGTGTCGTTCAGGCGGATGTCATGGCCGTTGCAATGTCCGCATAGGAGCGGCCCCAGTCTGGCTGATCCGAGACGCCAAAACGTAACCTTGGCGATCGGGCAGCTTGCCCGATCACCTTCAGACCAGGACCAACCGAATGTCCGTAAGCGATTCGCATCTGCCCATACGCGTCTGGCCGGCGATCGTTCGCGCGGTATCCGGAAGGTGTCCCGCGTGCGGCGGCGGCAAGTTCTTCAAAAGCTATTTGCATCAGGTCGACAGGTGCTCGGTGTGCGGTGAAAGCTTCGGTCAAATCCATGCTGACGATGGGCCGGCGTGGTTGACCATCGGCATCGTGGGTCACGTCGTGGTGCCTATGGCCTTGTTTACCGAAACGAATTTTCAGTGGCCGCTTTTGGTAAGCATGCCGGTATGGCCGTTGACGGCTTTTGCCATGACGATGACCATACTGCCACGGGCGAAGGCTCTATTCATTGCGGCAATCTGGGCAATGAAGGCTCCCGGCTTCGAATGAGGCGGTAGAGGACTGTCGCGTGGGATACTTGCCGGCAAGGTGAACATCGAGCAAAGGCTCGCTTGAACCTCTGCTTCGTAGTATCATCCGCCCCGTCGCTACCGAACGAGCGCACCCTAAGGTCCATCCGACATGGGCGAAACCAAGGAAACCAAGCAGGAAACCTCCCTGATTCCATTTCCGCGGCTCGCTGCGGCGTATCTCCTTTTTTTCTGCCTTGAATGCGTGTTGGCCGTCGAAGTCAGGTCCGTCGCTTTTTTCTCGGACAGCATCGTGTTCCTTGAAGGGGCTTCCGTGAGCGTCCTGATGTGGCCGAGGCTGAATTGGAGCCTGCCGAGCCGCGAAGCATTTGCCCGTTTCTCAAGAACCATGATTCTCGTCCCGGCGTGTTTCATGTTCTGGATGATCGCGGCGAACTATTACGGTGCCGAAGTTCCTTCTGCAGCACCAATGGCTACGATTGGAGCCGTGCTCCTGCTTACTAATATCGCTTGCCTGATGATGCTGAGACGAGGCATGTCCGTGCACCCGGCGGATTCGAGTTCGAACGTTCGAAGTCATGCGATCATGAACGCTGCGATCATTCTGGCCGCATTTCTGACGTGGGGATCCGGGACGATGTGGCCGGACGTCCTGGTCGGCCTGGGGATTTTATACATGAACGCGGACGCGGGGGAGCATGTTGAGCTCGCGGCGCTGACGCCCGAGGCCGCATGACAGACGATCACTTGGATGCAATCCGGCGAAATCGATCCCTTGCCGATGAACTGGAATTTACGTCTCGATTTAGCAGCGGTCTCAGCGAGAACGCGCATACGACGCATGTGCCGGCGTCCACATTTTGTCATCGATCCTGCGCGCAAGCGCAGCCTCGCCAACGTCGGGAGCGAGTCCTTCTTCGATGGCTGTCAATCCAACCGCTCTCGCAACCTGGAAGGCGACATTTCTTAAAGGGCCGAAACAGGCGGCAAAATGTTTCCATCCGAAAGCTTTGTCCTCAGGGAGATTTCCGCGAGGGCTTTGGCGGCAGCCATGAACATGGCGTCACTTATCCGCGTTGCCTTGGATGCTATGGCCCCGAGGCCGCCACCGGGAGAAATGTAAGAATTGTTCACCTGGTCAGTCCGGAACGGCCGGCAGTCCCGCGTCATTGGCGGAAACGGGCTGCCCACCCCAATAACGCCACGTCCGTCGGTCCAGGCGAGAATATCGGCTGGCGCCGCCTCGCTGCAAGAAGTCGGATTTCGACAGTGGAAAAATGACCGGCCGCCGAGCTCCCGCCGCCATTTTGCGGACGACGTCCTCGTTGAAGGCTCCACGTTGCCCCGAAACGCCGATCAAGACGTTGGGCCGCGCGTTAGCAACCGTTTCCAGGAGACCAGTACTGCCGTCATTCGCAATTACCGAGCCCACCATATCAGCAGCGAATTTAGCGAACGACGGCCGTTGAATCGAATGGCGGTCCGAAACATAGATGGGTTATTCTTTAACTCGCGGGATGAGTTTCGCTTGCGATGCCTTGTGATGATACTGCAGCGAGATAAGCAGGCTTTTCAGCCCTCGTAGCGGCCAAAGCGTCACGATCAGGATCAGCGGGAGCCAGAGCGCCGCGTGGACCCAGTACGGCGGCTGATACTTGACCTCAGTTATGAGGGCCGCGCCGACGACGATGGCGCCGGCGATCATGATGACGAATATGGCGGGACCGTCGCCGGCATCCGCAAAGGTGAAATCGAGGCCGCACGATTCGCAATCGGGTTTCAGCGTCAGGAATCCGTCAAAGAGCTTTCCCTTGCCGCAGCGCGGGCAGCGGCACAACAACCCCGTGAGATAGGGCGAAGGACCGATTGCCGGCAATTGCTTTTCTGTGACCATCGTATTGGCCTTTGCGCCGTTCGGACGGCGGCAAATGCCGACGTCGGTTCGGAACGCTAATGAGGGGCGATCTCCGCGAGCCGTATGGAACTCGCGGCTCCCGGAACATCGACAAACGTCGTCTCAACGCGTGCCGTCTGTTGGCGATTGGGATAATCCCCTAGATCGGCAGCGACCGTCAGACAAAAGAGCGTTCGGCCGTCCCGCCCGCCCAATTGACACGCGACCGCCTGGCGGCCCGGTACGTGGACGCGATGCGTAACGCGTCCACCTTGCAGCACACGGACAAACAGCGGCTGTCGGGCGGCGGCCGCCCAGACCGCTCCCTCCGAGTCCGCGCAGATGCCGACCGGGCTCATCCTTTCGAAATTTGCGAACACCCTTCGATGCAGCAGCGCGCCGTCGTTCCCGATCTGGAAAGCGAGGACCCGATTGCCGAGCGTCTCCGCGACCAGCACTTCATGAGTGCTTGTGATCGCCAGTCCGTTCGGATGAGCCATATTCTCGGCAACCGACCGGATCTTGCCGTCCGGCGTCGCCAGGAGGACCCGGGCCGACGCGAAGCAGTCCGGACCCGCCGCGTCGGCATCGAATGAAGTCACGTAGGCGTTTCCATCCCGGGCGACAGCCATGTCCCTCAGATATCCGACCGCAGCGTCAGCCAGGTCGGCATGGATCGTCGCCTTCGCGCCGCGCAAGTTCAGTATCAACCTCTGGGTCATCGAGGCGACCAGCAAGTCGCCGTCGGGCAAGAAGCCGAGACCGAACGGCCGGCTGGGCACGTCGGCGACGACCGTGACCTTGCCGTCCAGATCAATGCGGTAAACCGTTGCGGCGCGCGGGTCGGACACCCACAAGGCGCCCATGTGCCATCTCGGCGCCTTAAGGCGCCAAAATCCGCCTGCGAGCACAGTAGTCTTCGCCGTTTTCAACATCTTCGATCGGGTTATCCCATTGTTGCGTCAGCCGCAGCCCGCAATTATCGAACGCGTTCCAAGGTCCGCGGCGATGATGGCTTGGGCTGTTTTATGTTCTTCATCTTCGGCTTCGTGACGTGTTCCCTCAGCCGGACGCCGCGACCGCCAGCCGTGCTAGGTACGCCCGGATTGATGAGTTCGATCCCCGCGTTCTCCAGAGCCGAAACCAGTTTCATCAGAGAATCGACATTGCCGCGGATGACGCCGTCGCTCGCCTCCATGCGCTGAATAGTCGGCACCGAGAGGTCCGCCAATTCGGCCGTCTGCCGCTGATCGATGTTCAGGAGCGCGCGGGCGGCCCTGAGTTGATTGGCGGTAATCATGAGTGGGCGGCCTCCGGTGCGATGTGCACACGATATATCTACACCCTGCGAATTATTGTTTCAAGCATCAATTTACATGCACGAGATATCAATACACGCTAATTTGGCTCGGGAGCTAGGCGGTATCACGGCAACGATGCTGAGCCGACGCCGAATCGTCCCACCCGCGCGCCAAACATTAGCAGCAAGCGCCGAATTGATTTGCGCCCTGCACGTTACATGATAAGAGATGTTTTACACATGTTTTCTAATGTTTTGCTCTTTTATGGTGTCGACTGTGCGATTGTTGGAACGTTATCAGGGTAGGAACGGGCAGATCGAGATCGTCGAGTGCTCTTGGGACGGTACGCGCGTGTACTTTGAAGAAGGCGTTCGACAAAGCCAGGCGACGCCCGACGGCGAAAGCGTGTTCACCTACGTCAAGATCATGGACGAGCTCCTATCACGCTCCGAACACATCCTCGTCCTGGGCTGCGGGGGCGGGAATCTCGCGACACGGCTTTCGCGTCTCGGGAAGCGACTGACCATCGTCGACATTAACCCGATCAGTTTCGTCCTCGCGCACAGATACTTCGATCTCCCGGATGACCTGCCCTGCATCGTTGCCGACTTTCGTAAATTCGTGTTCGATGACCGCGCATACTACGACGGCATTGCAATCGACGTCGGCGGACCAGGATTCAGGTTCGCGGAGGAATTCGATGCAGAGACCTGCGACGCCATCCGTGCTCGGCTGGCACCGGGCGGCCGGATCGTAATGAATGTGATGGTGTCGAACGACATTGATACGACACCTGACCGGATCGCGGCCAGGCTCGCAGGTGAAGAACTGCGGACATGGATTGTCGATGAGCAATTCATCGAGGATCGCAACGCAGTCATCGCCTGTATCCCCGAGAAGACGATAGGTTCACGGGCAGCGCTCGATCGCGTGATGCACCATAGCCATGAACAATGGGCGATCCGACGAGGGCGACTGCGAGGCCGCGATCTTGCCATTGGAATGCGCTGATGTCCCAGTTTGCGAAAGACAGGAGCGAGACCTGGATAACCGGCATCGGGATTGTCTCGTCGCTGGGAGATGGATTAGAGGCAACCTGGGACGCCCTTCATCAGGGTCGCGTCAATGTCGATCAGAAGACATATGCGCCACGGATGGTCCATCCTTTGCCACCGCTCGAATTGGATGCCCAAATTCCTAAAAAGGGCGACCAGCGCCAGATGGAGACGTGGCAACGCATCGGCACGTATGCAGCCGGCCTGGCGTTGGATTCCGCGGGTATCAAGGGCAACCGGGAAATCCTGGCACAGACCGACATGATCGTGGCAGCCGGCGGCGGCGAGCGCGACCTCGATGTCGACGCCGCGATTTTGACTTCGCGTGCAGACGCCAGGTCGGGGGCCCTCAACGAACGGCTGATGAACGACCTCCGCCCTACCCTGTTCCTCGCGCAGCTATCCAATCTGCTCGCCGGCAACATATCGATCGTCCACGGCGTGTCCGGATCGTCACGAACGTTCATGGGCGAGGAAGCCGCCGGCGTGGATGCGGTCCGGATCGCATGGGCGAAGATCGCTTCCGGTCAGAGCGAGATTGCCCTGGTCGGCGCTGCACACAACGGCGAGCGCAAGGAAATGCTGATGCTTTACGAATGCGGGGGCTTCAATCTCAAAACGGACTTCGCATCGGTCTGGTCGCGTAACGGTGGCGGCTTTGCTTTGGGATCAGGTGGCGTATTCCTGGTGCTCGAGTCGAAAACGCATGCCGAGCGCCGAGGCGCCAAGCCGTTTGCAAGTCTCGTCAACGTCGTGTCCGGTCATTCCCCCAGATCTGCCCCCGGCGGAGTTGAAAGTGCTCTGGAGGGGCTCTGGGCGTCCCTGGGCGCCACCGAGAAGGCAACTGCGATCTACACGGCCGCGACCGGCGCCGCACCGGCCACCACGGAAGAGGCCACTTTCCTGTCGGCGCACGTTGATGTCGCGGTCCGCGCAGTCGGATCGTCGTTCGGGCACCTCTGCGAAGCGCAATTCCCGTTGGCCCTGGCCCTCGGTTCGCTGAGCCTGTCCCGGGGCGCCCTCGTTCCTCCAACCGATACTTCCGGCCGGGAGACAGCGGTCGACGTGATGCCGGACCGGATCGTCGCCGTCGGTGTCGGACACTGGCGCGGCGAAGGAATGGCGCTCTTGGAAGCCGTCTCATGATGACGACCGCTGAAACCTGTCTTGAGTCCACCAGAAAGTCGCGTAACGCGAAATCTGCGATGCGTGATGGCCGCGACCGACCAATCGTTGTCGTTACCGGCATGGGGGTGATCACATCGCTCGGCGAGGGCAAGACTGAGAACTGGGCGAAACTCACTGCCGGACAGTCCGGAATAAGTACGATCCGGCGCTTCTCCACCCATGGATTGAAGACGCGCATCGCCGGCACCATCGACTTCGTGGAAGTAAAGCCGTTCTCCTCGACGACGCTGGCCGAGCGCTTGGCGGACATCGCCATCGAAGAGGCCGTCGCCCAATCAGGAATTGGAAGGAAGGGCGATTTTCCAGGCCCGTTGTTTCTCGGTCTAGCGCCGATCGAAGTCGAGTGGCCGCAACGCGAAGAAATCGCCCGGGCTTCCGGCGAAGCCGGCGCCATCGACTACGATGTCCTGCTGCGGGCCAGTGGCGGCGGCCGGTTCGCGAATGTGCACGCCCGCTACATGTTCGGCTCGATCGCGGACCATCTCTACGAGAGGTTCGGTACAAAGGGATCGCCCATCTCGGTGTCCACGGCCTGCGCATCGGGCGCCACGGCGATCCAGCTCGGCGTCGAGGCAATCCGGCGCGGAGAGACCGACGCCGCGCTCTGCGCCGCGACTGACGGGTCCGTCAACGCCGAGGCCGTGGTACGGTTTTCCCTTCTCTCGGCCCTGTCGACCAGCAACGACGATCCGCGCCGCGCGTCAAAGCCGTTTTCGAAAAATCGGCAAGGTTTCGTGATGGCCGAAGGCGCCGGCGCGCTTGTGCTGGAGAGCCTCGAGGCCGCGCAATCGCGCGGCGCGAAGATCTTGGGCGTGATCGCCGGCTGCGGCGAATTGGCGGACACATTCCACCGAACCCGTCCGAAACCGGACGGCCTGCCGATCGCGGATTGCATGCGCAATGCGCTGACCGACGCCAGCATGACGTGCAACCAGATCGACTACATCAACGCGCACGGAACCAGCACGCCTGAAAACGACAAGATGGAATACGTCGGCACCGCTGCCGTGTTCGGCGATCATGCACGCAAAATTCCGGTCTCATCCAACAAGTCGATGATCGGGCATACCCTTTCGGCCGCGGGCATCATCGAAGCGGTTTTCACCTTCCTGACGCTTGAGCACCAACGCATCCCACCGACAATCAACTACGACATTCCGGATCCCGCAATCCCGTTCGACGTCGTGCCGCACAAGGCAAGGGATGCGCGCGTCGCAACGGGGATGTCGAATTCGTTCGGGTTTGGCGGCCAAAATGTCTCGCTCATCATGAGGCGGGCAGTGACCTGACCTGAATCGAAAAAAATATTGGCCGCGGCCAAATCGAGCGCTTGCCGCCATTATTTGTTGGCTTAACCATGAAAGCATCAGGTAGTTATGCTCTTGCCCCAACCCCTTCTGGTGTCCACGGTTCTGGTGGTCGAAGACGATGAGGTATTGCGCATGTGCGCAGCAGAAGTCGTCGCCGACGCCGGTTTTAGCCCGGTCGAAGCGGCGAATGCCGACGAAGCGTTTGCGATATTGGAAAGCCGCTCGGACATTGCGCTGCTTTTAACGGACATCCAGATGCCCGGCAGCATGGACGGCTTAGACCTTGCCCGAACCGTCCATGATCGATGGCCGGCCATCAAGATCATTCTGGTGTCGGGACGAGTGGAACTGTCTGAGCGCGAAAGACCCATCAACAGCCGCTTCTTCCAGAAGCCGTTTGCGATGAAGCAGATGATAGAAGGATTGCAAGAGATGATTTCATCTCAATGAACTGCGCGCGTTATCTTCACAAGCCCGGCGACAGCCCGTCTCAAATACATATCATGGTGCAATTGCAATGAGTGGCGATCGATCCAGACTCTTGAAGTTTGGCGAGTATGTCTATTTGGGAAGGCCGCAAGGCTGATCGGGGCAAGGTCGTCGAAAACAATCGGAGTGCCGTCAAGATACTTTGGGACAATGGGCTCACGAATTCGATTTTCCACAACGACATGACCAAGGTGGCATTCGCGCCCTTGAAATCTTAAGCGTGGCTGTGAGGGGACTTACTTGGAGCTTGTTACCACGAGATCTAGCGAGGTTATTTATGGCAATTCCGACGATTGAATGTGAATCGGCGTGGGGGTCCGACGCCGATCGGCAAGCTAAGTCTTTGACATCACTAATCTGGGTGGGGTCATTCTGTCGCGCCGATTCACACTCGCTGCTGGCGACTGGATCCGGGCACGGCATAATCTCCTCGTCACCGGGCCATGCGGCGTCGGCAAGAGCTGGCTCGCTTGCGCCCTCGGCAACAAGGCTTGTCGAGACGACTTCTCAGTTGCGTACCATCGCGTGCCACGTCTCTTCGCGGCCCTTGCACTCGGTCGCGCCGATGGCCGCTATACCAAGATGCTGCGTGCTATCGCTCGCCTCGATCTGCTCATTCTTGATGACTGGGGACCGGAGCCTCTCGACGCCGATCAGCGCCGCGATCTGCTCGAGATCGTCGAGGACCGATATGAAGCTCGTTCGATCATCGTCACCAGCCAGCTGCCCGTCGATCGCTGGTACGAAATTATCGGAAATCCCACCATCGCCGACGCAATCCTCGATCGCCTCGTCCACAACGCTTACCGCATCGACCTCAAAGGAGAGAGCCTCAGAAAGCAAAAGCAATCCGCTCCAGGTCAACCGGCCACTTGACCTTCTTATCACTCAACGACATCATCAAATTGACCCATGCGATTGACGCCAAGGGTGGCCGGCTTCCGATCGGAATACCCGGCCGGCTTCAAATTGGAATGCATGGCCGGCTTCGTCGGTAACGTTCCTGAAGATCGTATTATTGACGTTGCTGAAGAAGACCTTCCTGCGATACTTCGAATGGGAGGCAGACGTGTGACCTAGGCAAAGTGATACTCAGGGAATTTTGCAGGGACATTCCCGTCGCGCGGCATCCAGCTATCTCAAAGCCGTCTGCGCTTCAGGTCGTTGAGGTAGTCGAAAGTGGTGTGCCTGTCGTAAATCAAATCGGGACATATGCGATCTTGAATCAGCCTCCGAGGTCGGGGTCAAGCAAACTCTAGCTGGCCGAGTGTGTTTCGGCGCGGGGTCTCGACCTTGATCGGCAACGGGGTCACATCAGCCCAATTCAACGAAATCAATGGCCTGAAGGGGTCCCGATGATGCCGATGGGGCGCATTTTTCGATCAGCATTCACAGGCCGCGATAGTTTTTGCGGGGTCTGGATGCCATTCCTCACTAGGGATTGGCCGGCCGAAGGGATTGCGGCGGAGTTGCGGCACAATGTTCCCGGTCAGCGCAAGACCCAGCGTAGCAAGCTGTCCTTGCTGGTGGCGACGATGCTGACCCTGGGATTCCTACCCGTGACGGCAAATCAAGTTCACTCACGGACATCCGATCGCGATGATCGCCCTCGAACCTTGGCTCGTCGAGGCCGCATTGGCCCGTCTCCCCCAGCCCCTCAGTCCCGCCGATCAGCGGATCATTTTTTCCGATCCGGATGGTAACTTGGAAGTTCGACCTAGACTCTACTCCGAACTAAAGAATATTGCGGTGTGGGTAAAAAACAATCCTGGCATGGGATCGCTCTACCGCTCTCAGCATGAGCTGGTTTTCGTCTTCAAGTCCGGCAATGGGCCGCACACCAACAACATCGAGCTTGGCAAATTCGGGCGCAACCGTAGCAATGTGTGGCGTTACGATAGTGCCAGCACGCAGGCTCGCAAAGGCAATAATCTGCTCGCATTGCATCCAACGGCTAAACCGGTTGACCTAGTAGCGGATGTTCTGCTCAACTGTTCACACCGTGGCGAGATTGTGCTCGACTCCTTTCTTGGTAGCGGCACGACACTCCTTGCGGCCGAGCGAACAGGCCGCATTTGTCGCGGCATCGAACTCGATCCGCTTTATATCGATACTGCGATCCGGCGCTGGCAGAACCTGACGGGCAGTGATGCCATCCGGCTTTCGGACCGCAAGCTCTTCCGTGAAATTGAAGCGGAGAAAGAGCAAGAAGATGAGCGGTAAATCCGATAAAAGCTATGAGGTCGGATACGGAAAGCCACCAAAGGCAACACGCTTTAAGAAAGGCACGTCCGGCAATCCGAGTGGACGTCCAAGAAAAGCGCCTCAATCACTCGACCCCTGCAGCATCATCGAAGCAATTGATAACGAAGAGATCCAAGTAAGCGACAATGGCAAGCTCAAACAGATGACGAAGGCTGAAATCGAATTCCGGCAACTATTTACAAAAGCAATCAGAGGAGATTTGGCGGCAGCGCGGCTTGTCGTGGACATGGCTACCACCCACCTTACCCTCGAGGCTATGGGCGAGTTCGAGTATGAATTCATTGGAGTGACCGAGGCGAAACAACGTTTCGGACGTAACTGGCAAAACAGGATCCAAGAATTAAACATGTCGCGGGGATACCAGAGGTGAGCACTGGATACCGAAATCCGCCTCGGAGTGGCCAGTTCAAGAAAGGTCAGTCCGGTAATCCGAAGGGGCGACCAAAAGGAAAAACCCAACCGGTTTCGACGGCCTATCTTTTTTATAAAATTGCAAGCGAGCAAGTGGCGATTGAAATCGATGGCAACGAAGTGACGATGACGCGCTGGGAGGCGTTAGTACGCCAGGTCCAAACTCTTGCCCTGAGCAGGGATGCACGTGCTGTACGATTGATGCATCAAATGCGAAGGCGATTTCCTGGCAACGCACCGCGGGGTGACAAATACCTGTCAGTCGTCAGTGACGACGACATGAAGCTTTAGATGTGTAGACCTTGGTTCGCGCAGTGAGTTGGTTGTCTTTATCGCAATCAAATCCGGGCATATTGATGATGGAGACCGCCCAGGATCGGGCGGCAGACAATGTCCCCGGCCCGCTCGGCGCCGCGAGGGACCGGGGCATCCTTGTTCAAGGACAAATGAGTGCGCTTGGCGTTGTACAACGAGGTTTGAGAACGCCCACAGGACCGTTCTTCGCGAGGTTCTTTATCGGCATCATCCTTGGTTTGGTCGCCGAGTTTGCATTCATGGTGCCGTTGACAAGGGTGGTTTTGTCGTCTTCCGCTGCACGCTGAAAGAGTCGCGAACAGATCCGGGGCTTGAAGTGCCGGCCTGGATGTTCGACCGGACGGCGTGCCCTGAGCCCGGGCTTTTGGCAGCTCAACCTTATGTCAGCATCGAGGCACTTGCGGCGCTCTCCGCGCTGCTCGATCTGGCGTTGAAGGATCAAACGCCATCAGCCGTCCCGCTTTCTGGCGCATCCGAAGCCTCTCACGACCAGAATCGGGGAGAGACCCATGTCACACGTGACGAGAAATTCAGGGAAAGGATACCGACACAATCGACGATCGCGCCCGCGGGACCAAATAGATCTGTTCGGGAGCGGCCTAGCGAACGACGCCACCAGCGCGCCCGCATGGCCGGAGCTGCCGGCGGAAGCGCGGGCAGCGCTCACAAGCCTGATGACGCGGTTGATCCTCGACCATGCTGCGACGACAGCGACGCCGCGCGCGAAGGAGGCTGATCATGATCTCTGACAAGGTCAGGCCTCATCATTTGCAGCGCAAGGCGATTCTTTACGTGCGCCAATCCTCAGCCCATCAAGTATTGCACAATCGTGAGAGCAGCGCACTACAATACGCCATGCGGGACCGGCTGATGGCGCTCGGCTGGTCAGAGATCGAAGTGATCGATGATGATCTCGGTCGTTCTGCCGCCGGCGGGGTACAACGCGCTGGCTTTGAGCGGATGGTAGCGGAGGTTTGTCTCGGTAAGGTTGGTGCGGTTTGCGCCCGCGAGGTCTCGCGCTTCGCTCGCAACAGCCGGGATTGGCAGCAACTCATCGAGATGTGCCGCGTGGTCGACACCGTTCTGGTCGATCAGGAGACCATCTATGCGCCAAGGCTCGGCAACGACCGCTTGCTGCTCGGGCTCAAGGGGAGCCTCAACGAGTACGAGCTGGATTTGTTGCGCCAGCGCTCGCTTTCGGCGCGCTACGAGAAGGCGCGCCGGGGCGAGTTGGTTGTGGCGGCGCCTGTCGGCTTCGTGAAGGCCGGCGACCGTTATGAGAAAGATCCGGATCGGCGTGTCCAGGAAGCGATCAAGCTGGTGTTCGACAAGGTCGAGGAACTGGGCAGTGCCCGACAGGCGCTCTGCTGGCTCCACGAGTACAACCTCGATCTCCCGGTGAAGCAGTCCAACGGCGACACGGCCTGGCGGCGACCGAGTTACTCCACTGTCCACCGGATCATTGATAACCCGGTCTACGGCGGCGCCTATGCTTATGGTAAGACGGCTGTGACGGCGGGATACACCGCCGAGGGCGTGAACGTGAAGATCCGCCGCAAGAGGCGGAACGAATGGTTGACGTTGAAGCCCAATACCCACGACGGGTATGTGAGCTGGGAGAGGTTCGAGGCGATCCGCGCAATGGTCAGCAGCAACGTTGCCACTGGTCGACATCAGGGCGCGCCCAAGCATGGAGACACGCTGCTGGCCGGTCTGATCCGGTGCAAGCGCTGTGGCCGCAAGCTCACAGTCCGGTACACAGGCATGAAGCACCATATCCCGCGCTACAGCTGCAGCCGCGCCTGGATGGACAATGGCGGCCCTCTCTGCATCGCCTTCGGAGGACTAAGCGTCGATGATGCAATCGAGGAAGCACTGCTTGGCGTCGTCGGTCCAGGTGCTATCGCCGCTGCAACCGCTGCTGCTAAGGAAGCCGAAGAACGACAGGATCGGGTGCGCGATGCTCTCAGTCGCGATCTGGAAGCGGCGCGCTATGCCGCAGACCGGGCCTTCCGGCAATACGATGCCGCCGACCCCGCGAACCGGCTGGTGGCGAGTGAACTTGAAGCGCGCTGGAACAGGGCGCTCGCTCACGCGGCGGAGGTCGAGGGCATGATCGCCATGCATGATGCGGCGACGCCCGCACCCATTGCTGATCCGGCTTCGCTCGGCGTTCTCGCCTCGAACCTCAAAACGGTCTGGGATGCGCCGACGACGGATGCGCGCCTCAAGAAGCGCATTGTACGCACCCTCGTCCATGAGGTCGTGGCCGATATCGACGACGCGGCGTCCGAGATCGTTCTCATCGTCCACTGGGTGGGTGGCGCCCACAGCGAGCTGCGCTTGCCCAAGCGCCGGCGCGGACAGCGCAACAGCTCTTCTGCTGATATTATCCAAGCCGTGCGTCAACTGGTGCTGATCGCCAGCGACGATCTGATTGCCGGCCTCCTCAACCGCAACGGCTTTAAGACGGGCAACGGCAATCGCTGGACCCGCGAGCGCGTCACATCGCTGCGCTCCTATCATCACATCCCGGTGTTCAAGCCAGCCGATGACGGGATCGAATTCTGGCTCAACCTTAGCAGCGCCGCAAAGCTCCTGAAGATCGCGCCCAAGACGCTCCGCCTGGCCGCTCAAGCCGGCGAGATCGAAGCCTTCCGTCCGCTGTCGGACGGCCCGTGGATCTTCGCCCGAGCCTCGCTGATAACAACTGTTGCTCAATCTATCGCCGAGCGAGCGCGACAGAACCCGAGATACCCCACGGGATCGCATCCCAATCAGCAAAGTCTCTTCTCTTCAACGACATAGACAGATGGGTGTTCTGATGCGCGGTTGTAGTAATCT